>JBPCMH010000360.1:0-3296 GCA_051002495.1 Acidimicrobiales bacterium | reverse complement strand
AGCCAGAGAGCCAGATATTGCCGACCCCGCGTCGATGCTGAACCGCATGGGCAGCCGGATACAGGGGGCGGGCACGGCCACCATCGAGATCGAGGGGGTGTCGTCGCTGACCGCAGTCGAGCACAGTGTGATCCCGGACCGCATTGAAGCTGCCACCTACATTGCGGCGGTTGGCATCGCCGGGGGCGAGGTCCGGATCGAGGGCGCCCGGTCAGACCACATGGACATGCTCATCCACAAGATGGCCGACATGGGCGTACGGATCTCGCCGACCAACACCGGACTCTGGGCCGCCTGCGACGGGCCGCTGCGCTCGATCGACGTGGCGACGCTGCCCTATCCCGGCGTGGCAACGGATTACAAGCCGCTGCTGGTCGCCATGCTTGCGCTCGGAGATGGGGTCGGCATCGTGACCGAGAACCTCTACGGCGGCAACCGGTTCGCGTACGTGGCCGAGTTGGTCAGGATGGGTGCCGACATCAAGACCGAAGGTCACCACGCCATCGTGCGGGGCGTGCCAACGCTGTCAGGCGCTCCGGTGAAGGCACACGATCTCCGGGCGGGCGCGGCGCTGGTCCTGGCCGGTCTGAAGGCTGAAGGAGAGACGGTCGTCGCGGAGGCCCACCACGTCGATCGGGGCTACGATGACCTCGCTGGCAAACTCGCCGGCCTTGGGGCCGACGTCGAGCGTCGCCGGGACGACGACTGACCGTGGAGGACGCAGCGGCGGAGGAACGCGCCTTGCTGTGGCTGCGGCTGGCCCTCGAAGACGCGGTGCGTTTGGCAGTGGCGGACAACCGGCACGGCGCCCTCGGCCGGGCGCAGGGGGCAGAGGATGTCGCCACTGCGTTCGCGGTGACCGGGGTGGTGCCAGCTGATGCCTTGCGAAGGTGGCGAAGCGACCTCCACCTTGCCCTTACGACTCGAGGGGTTGGCGCTGTCGAGGTGCCTCCGTGGTGGGAAGGCGGGCCGTCAGAGATCGAGGATCGAGGACCCGTGCGTCGCTTCAGTACCGGCGCGGAGCCGGCCCATCACGACACCCTCGGTCCACTTGAGTTGCGATGGCGGGTCGACTGGGATGGTGAATCAGCCATTGGTGTTGGTCTCGACCCCGCCGTTTCCGCATCGCCTCCGCCGACGGTCTCTCTCGTTGACGGGAGTCCGGTCCGAGCATCCGCGGTCACCGGGCGGATCGGTGCCTTTGCGCTGCTCCTAGCCAGCACCTCGCCGCCTCCACCCGGCCCGAAGTTCGCCATGGTGATCGGCGGGGCGGTCGTGGAGTGGAACTTGGTCGACCACCGCCCGCCTGGGGCAACCGGAGACGCCAAACACGGCCTTGATGGCGCGGCCGGGTACCTCAGGGTGGTCACCGAGCACATGCTCGCGGGCTGGCCTCGCCCTCGGGTTGACGCGCAAGCCCGGCTGCGCACGTTGGCCGGTGCCTTCCGCTACGTCGGGGTTCTCAAAGCGGGAGCGGAGGACGACTTGATCGAGGTGCTCAGTGCTGAACGGTGGCCCGCCGGCTGGGCCGCCCCGCCGAGTGGAGCCCCGGCGCACGGAATGTGGGTGGCCGGAGGGATCGTCCCACACGCCGGGGGATCGGTAAGGGTGCTGTGGGTCGTCTCCGACGAACGGGGCTGGGAGGCACTGGCGGTCTGTGATGGCATCCCGCCGGGAGAGTCGGTGCCGTGGCGGGCCTTCGACGATCGCGGGGGGCTCTACTTCGGTGTGAGCGGGCCGGTCATGGCCGGTGGCCAGGTGGCGGTGCGGTTTCAGCCTGGACTCGCTCCGGGCATCACCGGCCTCGACGTGCAACTCGGCGTCGAGGGCTCGGCCGTGGTGTCGCTGCCGGAGGTCACGGGCTCGTGAGCAACGTCTCCGCATCTGATCGCTGGTGGTGGGGGATGGCGCCGGTCGCGGTGGAGGTCCCATGCGGCGGCGGTACGCACGAGTTGTCGTGGTCCGGCGGGGTCTTCATCTCGACCGCGCCGGTCGACCAAGAAGCCGAGGACGTGCTCGCCGCGCTGGGCGGCGGAGCATGCCGGTGTCGCGACTACGCCGACGCGTGGCACGAGCACCGCACCGATCCCGCCGTGCTCGCCGTTTCGTCGCGACACATCGATGATCGACCGGGCATCGAGCGCTCAGACCATGACGCGGCCGAATCGCAGCGTTTGGTAACGCTGCACGCGTGGGAGCGCCACCGTGCCCGGTTGGCCACCGACTTGGAGAACGATGGCGAGGTAGCCGCGGTGTCGGCCGATGCCAACGTGGCCGCGTGGAGGCACCGGATGGGCCTGCATCTGTTGCTCTGCCTGCCGCCGGACCTGCAGCAGCGACTGGCGGTGGAGGTGTGCTGGGCGCTCGAGCAGGCCTGGCCTGGCTCGGGTCAGGGCGAGGTCGGTGCCATTCTGCGGGCTGCTCTTGTCGGACGAGCAGGGCCGCCGTTGCGGGCCGCCCTCGCCGCGACGGGGGCGATCGGGCCTGGCGACTCGCCGACCATCGACATCGAGATGGTCGGCCCCGACCAGCAGGCGAGCATTGAGGTGACGCGCGCCGCGGTCGGGCTTGAGGTCGTCGCCGCGCTGCCCGTCCAGTGGCTGCGCACCGTTTGGGGTGCTGGCATCGCCACGATCGGCCCTCGGTTCGTGACCAGCGTCACCGATGCCTCTCCCGACGGCGTCCGTTCGGCCACCACGGTGACATTTCAGCCCGACGGGAAGGACCGAGTGGTCCCGGTGGTTGATGAGTGGGAGAATGAAGACCCCCCGTCTGACGAGGATCTCCCCGTCTAGGAGTTGAACCGTTCGTGGAAGCTGCCCTGCTTGAAGCAATCGAGGCCATTCGACCGGCGTTGCAAGCCGATGGCGGCGACATGCGCGTCCTCAACCTCGATGAGGACAGCGGCGTCGTCGACATCGAACTCATGGGTGCGTGCGGCGGATGCCCGATGTCGACGGTCACGTTGAAGGCCGGCATCGAGCGCATCCTGCGCGACCGCGTCCCGGGGATCAGCGAGGTAAGAGCCAAGGGAATCGACTTCGACGTCGATCCTTGGCAGGCCGAAGACGCCGTCTGATCAACTGGCTCGTCGTTTGGTCGCGACCGCGGGGCAGCCGTAGTGTCGGCGCCCATCATGCGATCACGTGACCCGCGAACGCTCGTCGATTCGCTCGCAGCTGGCGACCGCCACGCGTTGCCCAGGCTGATCTCGCTCGTCGAGCGAGGCGGTCAACCGGCCCGCGATGTCGGCGGTCTCACGCACCCGCTGGGCGGAAACGCCTACAGCGTCGGGA
>JBPCMH010000359.1:0-5056 GCA_051002495.1 Acidimicrobiales bacterium | reverse complement strand
GGCTGGAGCGCGCCGCCGGCGATGTCGCTGATCGGGATGTAATAGACCGGCGGACTGGCGGTCTCGAGGACACGCAAGGCGCTGGTGGTCTCGGCGATCACGGTGCCGCCGAGCTCAACGACGACCGGGTCATCGCTCAGTTCGATGCGGGGCGGCCTGGGGTAGTCCCACACCGACTCCACCGGCCGATCGGCCACGTCAGCGACCCAGCGTGCGGTAGTCAGACGGGTCTTCGCCGTGGGGGAGCGCTTTTGACGGATCGCCGGCCTCAAGCTCGGGGTCGTCGCCACCCGGGTGGCCGAACGTCGCGACGGCATGGATGGCCAAGGGGATGCCCATCGCGCCCGCCGGGAACAGGAACCACGGGAACCCGCCCGGCGTGGTGAGAATCCAGATCAGGAAGAGAAAACCGTTGATGGCGGCCCATGTGGCCGCGTGGATCTGGAAGTCGCGCTGCTGCTCATACATCGACGTCAGGGTATCGGCTCAGGTTCAAGCTAAGCATAGAGGCCTGGGAAGGAGCTCGGGCAGGCAGTCCCTGACCTGGTCCGGATGGCCAACCATGCGCGCCCAGTCGGCCACCGTGACCAGCAGCGGACCCGCGTCGAGATCTCCTGGCTGGGTGCGAGCGTCGACCTCGAGCGTGGGACGACAGGGGTGTTCCATGCTCATCGCGACGCAGTGGTACACCACGCCTTCGAAGATTGAAAGGGCCCGTATCCTCATGTCGTGCACGACTATGCCACCGCGCTCATCGATGCCGCCGACCGCGCCCTTGGCCCGTGGGTGGTCGATGCAGTCCGCCGACGGGCTGGGCCTGCCGGTCGCTGGAATCCCGCCGTCGAGGCAGCGGCCGACGAGGCTGCTGAGGCGGCCCGGAGCGCGGTGATCAATCCGCTGCGGGCACTACTGGAACAGGACTTCGATGATCAGCGGTCGACGCCGCTGGCGGTGCTGCGTGATGCGGTCAGGTTCCCGACCGCGGTGCTCGCCGCAGCCGAGGTGGCGCCCGCGATGCGAGACCAAGATCAGCAGCGCCGCTTCCCGGAAGATCGCTTCGACCTCTGCCCTGCCACCTTCGGCGACTTCGGACCTGAGGTGGGCGAGGCCGGTATCGCTTGGGGCGCGGCGAAGGCGTTCGCTCATCGACAACGACACGGAGGCAGCAGGTGACGACAGTCGCGGCATACACGCCCGATCTCATGGACCGGTCAAAGATCATGGCGGCCAGTCCAGAGGCACGTTTCGTGGCCTCGGCCGAGGCCCTCGTGGGGCTGGCTGGCATCGATGTCGTGATCGTCGATCTCCGCCAACCACGAACCGCCGCCGTCCTGGGAGCGCTGGCCGCCAGCGGGGTGCGGGTCATCGCCTACGGCAGCCACGTCGACACCGACGTGCTGGCCGAGGCGAAGGCCGCCGGGGCTGAGGTCCATCCCCGGTCGCGGTTCTTCGGCCAAATTGGAGCGTTGCTCGGCTGATCAGTTCGGTGGATCAGCCGGGTGGATCAGCCCCGCGGATCAGCGCCGCGGGCCGTCGTCACCTTCTGGGTCCTTGATCTGCCAGCCGACGTCGCTCACCTTCCGCGGCTCGAAGAAGAGACATCCCTCGGGACAGGCGAACGGGTCGACTTCGTTGGCATCGATGCGACACCGTTCGATGCGCTCGCCGCCGGCGGTCGATCGCCCGATGAAGTGACGGCAGTCAGTGCGCACAGACATGGCACCATGCTCGCATGGCTCGTGAGCGGTTGGTGGTCATCGGTGGCGACGCGGGCGGAATGGCTGCTGCGTCGCAAGCGCGTCGCCGTCGCCCAGTCGATGATCTCGAGATCGTCGCGCTGGAAAAGGGCCGGTGGACTTCCTACAGCGCGTGTGGCATCCCCTATGTCGTGGGCGGCGAGGTGGCCGGGCTCGATGAGCTCATCGCCCGCAGCCCGGAGACGTTCCGCGACGATTACGACATCGACGTGCGAACCGGACATGAGGCGACCGCGATCGACCTTGACCGGCGGGAGGTCGAGGTCAACGATCTCGGCCAGGGCGGGTCGTTCCGGCTGCCGTTCGACATTCTTCACATCGGGACCGGCGCCCGCCCGATCCGCCCCGACCTGCCGGGGATCGACCATCCGAGCGTGCACGGTGTGCAGACCCTCGAGGACGCCAGCGACCTTCTCGACCACGCTGAAGCCGGCGTCTCCCGGGTCGTCATCGTTGGCGGCGGCTACATCGGTTTGGAGATGGCTGAGGCGTTCGTCAACCGGGGCGCTGCCGTCACGGTGGTGACGAGTTCGGAGCAGCCGCTCGGCATCTTCGATACCGACATGGGCTCGCTGGTGGCCGAGGCCATGCGCAGCCACAACATCACGGTTCGGTGCGGCGAGCGGGCGGTGGCGTTCGAGGCGGGGGTGGTCCACACCGAGCAGGGCGCCGCGATCAAAGCCGATCTCGTCGTGCTCGGCATCGGCGTCGAGCCCAACAACGAACTGGCCGTCGCCGCCGGTATCGCGACGGGTGATCGTGGAGCGATCGTGGTCGATGAGTTGCAGCGCACGAGCGCCGACGGCGTCTGGGCCGCGGGCGACTGCTGTGAGTCGTTTCACCGGGTAACCAGACGGCATCAACATGTGGCTTTGGGGACCGTGGCCAACAAGCAGGGCCGTGTCGCCGGCATCAACATCGGCGGCGACTACGCCCGGTTCCCTGGTGTTGTCGGCACCGCGGTCAGCAAGCTCTGCTCGCTCGAGGTCGCCCGGACTGGCCTCACCGAGCGCGAAGCCAGAGAGCACGGGTTTGCCTATGAAGTCGTCACGATCACCTCGAGCAGCCGGGCCGGCTACTACCCCGGGTCGGCCGAGATGAAGGTGAAGATGCTGGCTGAGCGACAATCCGGTCGCCTGCTTGGCGCTCAAATCGTTGGTCACGAGGGAGCGGCAAAGCGGATCGATGTGGTGGCCACCGCGTTGACCGCGGAGATGACCGTCTAGGAGATGACCGCGCTCGACCTGTCATACGCGCCGCCGTTCTCCCCGGTCTGGGACCCCATCTTGATTGCCGCTCGTAAGGTTGCCGAAAGGCTTTAACACTCCCGAAACATCGGGGTGACCCGCGGGAAACCTGCGGGCGGCACGCTGTCACCGCTGACGTTTGCCGCCGTTGGGGGCGAAAGGGGAACGACTGTGGACACCGGTGATACCGCATGGGTGCTGATCTCGACGGCCCTCGTGCTCTTCATGACGCCGGGCTTGGCCTTCTTCTACGGGGGCATGGTCCGGTCGAAGAACGTGCTCGGAATGTTGCTGTACAACTTCTTCGCGATGGGCCTCGTCGCCGTGCTGTGGGCGATCGTCGGCTTCACCTTGGCCTTTGGCAATGACTCAGCCGGCGGTCTGATCGGCGACCTGACCCACTTCGGTCTCCGGGAGGTCGACGGGCTCTTTGGCTCGATCCCGTTCGTGTTGTTCGCCGCGTATCAAATGACGTTCGCGGTGATCACGCCGGCCCTGATCAGCGGCGCGGTCGCCGATCGCATGAAGTTCTCCGCCTGGGCGTGGTTCATCGGCATCTGGCTGATCGTCGTCTACGCGCCCGTTGCCCACTGGGTGTTCGGCGGTGGCTGGATCGCCGAGATGGGGGCCCTCGACTTCGCCGGCGGCGCGGTGGTCCACGTCAACGCAGGCGCAGCTGCCCTCGCGGTGATCCTCGTGCTGGGGAAGCGCAAGGGTTGGCCAGGAGAGCCGATGCCGCCCCACAACCTGCCGTTCACGCTCCTGGGGACGGGCATCCTCTTCTTCGGTTGGTTCGGCTTCAACGCCGGCTCGGCTCTTGCCGCCAACGAGGTCGCGGCTGTTGCGTTGATGAACACCTTCCTCGCCGCATCGGCCGGCATGCTCGGCTGGCTGATCGTCGAGCGCATCAAAGATGGCCACCCGACCACCCTGGGTGCGGCGTCTGGTGCGGTTGCCGGGCTCGTGGCCATCACACCATGCGCTGGTTTCGTCAGCGGGCTGTCCGGGCTCTGGATCGGCGGGCTGGCCGGTGGCCTGTGCATGCTCGCGGTCAGCCTGAAGTTTCGCTTTGGCTACGACGACAGTCTCGACGTCGTGGGTGTTCACCTAGTCGGCGGCATCATCGGGTCGATCCTCCTTGGGTTGTTCGCCACGACCGCGGCCAACGAGGGCGGCGCCGACGGTCTGTTCTACGGTGGCGGAGGCAGCCTTCTCGGCTACCAGATCGTGGCCACCGCGGCCACGTTCGCGTTCTCGTTTGTCATGTCGTTCGCCATCGCCAAGGTGCTGGACATGACGATCGGCATCAGGGTCACGGCCGAGCAGGAAGAGGTCGGCCTCGACACCGCCATGCACGCTGAAACCGCCTACTCACCCGCCGGGAGGGTCTGATGAAGCTCGTGACCGCCATTGTGAAGCCGTTCAAACTCGACGAGGTGAAGGAAGCCCTCAAAGCCCAAGGGGTCCAGGGGATGACTGTGTCGGAAGTGCAGGGATTCGGCCGCCAGCGGGGCCACACCGAGGTCTACCGGGGAGCGGAGTACACCATCGACTTCGTGCCCAAGGCCCGTCTCGAGGTGCTCTGCGATGAGTCCGCGGTCGACGGCGTCGTCGAGTCGATCTCCGCCGCGGCCCGCACCGACAAGATCGGCGACGGCAAGATCTGGGTCACCGACGTCTCGAATGTGGTGCGGATCCCCACCGGGGAGATGGGTGCAGACGCCATCTGATCTGAGCGACACAGCCCTCGTCGATCGATGGCTGGCCGATTCCATCAACACCGAACCAAACGTCTGCCTGCTGGCCGTCGGCTCCTTCGGCCGCGGCGACCATGCCGCGCACAGCGATCTCGACCTGGTGCTCGTGCACCGCGGCCGAGCCGATATTGCGGCGATCGCGGATCGCGTCTGGTATCCGATCTGGGATGCTGGGCTCGGCCTTGATCACAGCGTCAGAACCCCCAAGGAGGCGCTGGCTGTTGCCGGGGACGACCTCAAAGCGATTCTCGGTCTGATCAGCGCCCGCGTCGTTGGCGGCGACGCGGCCCTGGGC
>JBPCMH010000358.1:0-5264 GCA_051002495.1 Acidimicrobiales bacterium | reverse complement strand
GCCTTGAGCAGACCCTCGACGATGTGGGCCCGGTCCTTGGCCTTGCGCAGGCGGAACTCGGATCGGCGGGTGATGACCTCGATCTGATGGTCGACATAAGCCTCAAGCGCCTGCTTGAGGTTCAGTGTGCGGGGCACGCCGTCGACCAAGGCCACGGTGTTGACGCTGAAGTTCGTTTGGAGCGGGGTCTGCTTGTAGAGGTTGTTCAGCACGACATTGGCATTGGCCTCGCGCTTGAGCTCGACGACCAGCTTGGTCTGACCCTTGGCTGAGGAGTCGACCACATCGCGGATGCCGTCAAGATCGCGATTGTTGGCCAGCTCGACGATCTTGGCCGCGATCGACCCGACCGAAGTTTGGTACGGCAACTCGGTGACCACGATGGCCACGCCCCGCTTGGTCTCCTCGATCTCGGCCTTGGCCCGCATCTTGATCGAGCCGCGACCGGTCTTGTAGGCGTCGATGATCCCGGCCCGCCCGAGGATGAAGCCGCCCGTCGGGAAATCGGGACCCTTGACGAACTGCATCAGATCGTCGATCGAACAATCCGGGTTGTCGAGCAGGTGCACCGTGGCATCGATCACCTCACCCAGGTTGTGGGGAGGGATGTTGGTCGCCATGCCGACGGCGATGCCCTGGCTGCCATTGACCAACAAGTTGGGGAACCGGGCCGGCAGGACCCCGGGCTCGGAGTATTCACCGGAGTAGTTGTCGTTGAAATCAACGGTGTCTTCGTCGATGCCAGCCAAGAGGTGATTGGCCAGCGGGGCCAAGCGCGACTCGGTGTATCGGGCCGCAGCCGGCGGATCATCCGGCGAACCAAAGTTGCCGTGACCGTTGATGAGGGGGTGGCGCAGCGAGAAAGGCTGGGCCATGCGCACCAACGCGTCATAGATGGCCTGGTCGCCGTGCGGGTGATAACGGCCCATGACGTCGCCGGTCACGCGGGCCGACTTCATGTGCGGACGGTCAGACCGAGCGCCGATGTCTTGCATGCCGTAGAGGATCCGGCGGTGTACTGGCTTGAGGCCGTCGCGCGCGTCGGGCAGAGCCCGCGACACGATGACCGACATGGCGTACTCCAGGAAGGAGCGTTCCATCTCCTCCTGGATCTCGATCGGTTCGATCGCGGGGTCGCGCTCGTCTGGGGGGGCGGTATCGGTCATCGCAGAACCTTGTCGGTAGACAACTAGATGTCGAGGAAGCGGACGTCGGCGGCGTTGGACACGATGAAGTGCTTCCTCAGTTCGACGTTCTCACCCATGAGGATGCTGGTCACCTCGTCCGCGATAGCGGCTTGCTCCACGCTCACTTGCAACAGCGTGCGCAGGCTGGCGTCCATCGTGGTGGTGCCGAGCTCGTCGTAGTCCATCTCGCCTAGACCCTTCAGGCGGTTGAACTCGTTCTTGTGGTTGGGGTGCTCAGCCAGGAACGCCTTCCTGGCCGCTTCGTCCTTGAGGTAAACCTTCTCTTTGCCGACCACGGTGGAGAACAGCGGCGGCTGGGCGATATAGACATGGCCGTCCTCGACCAGCGGCTTCATCTGCCGAAAGAAGAACGTGAGCAGCAGGGTGCGGATGTGGCTGCCGTCGACGTCGGCGTCGGCCATGATGATGACCTTGCCGTAGCGGATCTTGGCCGCCTCGAACTCCTCGCCCACGCCCGCGCCGATCGCCGCGATGAGGGCTTGGATCTCGTTGTTCTTCAGCATCTTGTCGATGCGGGCCCGTTCGACGTTGAGGATCTTGCCTCGGATGGGCAGCACGGCCTGGACGCGGGGGTCGCGAGCCTGGGTGGCAGAACCACCGGCCGAATCACCTTCGACCACGAACAACTCGGCTTCACCTGCATCTCGGGAGGAACAGTCGCGGAGCTTGTCGGGCATGCCGGCACCTTCGAGGGCAGACTTGCGCCTGGTGGCGTCGCGGGCCTGCTTGGCTGCGACTCTGGCCCGGCCCGCGGCCACCGCCTTCGAGACCACGGCCCGTGCCTCCGGGGGGTGCTCTTCGAGCCACTCGGCCAGCTTTTCGTTGGTGATCTTCTGCACCAGCGAGCGGGTCGACACGTTGCCGAGTTTGGCTTTGGTCTGGCCTTCGCACTGAGGCTCGCGCCACCGCACCGAGATGATGGCAGTGAGACCTTCGCGGATGTCTTCGCCGAGGAGGTTCTCGTCCTTCTCCTTCAGGAAGTTCTTGGCCCGCGCGTACTTGTTGACCACGCTGGTCAGGGCCGTCTTGAAACCCTCTTCATGCATGCCGCCCTCGTGGGTGGCGATGCCGTTGGCGAAGGAGTGGAGGCCCTCGTGGTAGCCGGTGTTCCACTGCATCGCGACTTCGACCTCTTGGTCGTCATCGGAGCCCTCGTAGAAGGCAACCTTCTTGAAGATCGCGTCTTTCGATGCGTTGAGGTGTTTGACGAAGTCGATGATGCCGCCGTTGTACTTGTAGGTGACATCGCTGTTTTCCTCGGTGGCGCCGTCGCGCTCGTCTTTGAACCGGATCTCGAGCGCGCGATTAAGGAACGCGTACTGCTGCAGCCGCTCGAGCACGGTGGCGGCCCGGAAACGGGTCTCATCGAGGATCGAGCTGTCGGGCCAGAAGCTCACGGTGGTGCCGGTGCGGTCACGCGGAGCCTTGCCCGTGACCTTCAGCTGCTCCTTGATCTTGCCGCCGTTGTGGAACTCCATGACGTGGTGGTCGCCACCCTTGTCGACCTCGACAATGACCTTGCTCGACAGAGCGTTCACGACCGACACCCCGACGCCGTGCAAGCCGCCGGACACCTTGTAGCCATCGCCGTCGCCGAACTTGCCCCCGGCGTGGAGGACGGTCAGGGCCAGTTCGACCCCGCTCTTCTTCTTTGTCGGGTGCATATCGGTGGGGATACCGCGACCGTTGTCGATGACCCGGCAGCCAGCATCGGCCAGCAAGGTCACATCGATGCGATCGCAGTGGCCGGCCATGGCCTCGTCGACCGCGTTGTCAACGACCTCCCAGATGAGGTGGTGGAGGCCACTCGGACCGGTCGAACCGATGTACATGCCGGGTCGTTTCCGAACCGGATCGAGGCCCTCCAGAACCGTGATGTCCTTTGCCCCGTAGGACCCAGATTTAGCCTTCGTGGGGGCCTTGTCAGCCATTGCGCTCTGCGCCACGGGCGCGACCTCTCAAAATCGACGATCAACGAGGCGATTCGACCGCGAATTCGCAGGTCAGCGGGCTAAATCGCAATAACGCCAGTGTACCAGACAGGAGTGTCAGGAACGGGGGTTCTGCGGGCCTTTTTGGCGCCCGACCCGCACCTCGATCGAGCCAACGACACCGTCGCCGACCGCATCGGCCAGCGCACGCAAAATCTGGCTCGTGAGGAACCGGACCTGGGTGGCCCAGCCCGGCTCGTCAACGACCACCGTGAGCACCCCGTCGGCCAGGCCAACGGGCTTGGCGTGACCCTCGATATGTGACCCGACGATCTCGCCCCACGAGCTGAACACCGTGCCGAGCGCGTCGGCACTCGGCACCCCCAACCGCCGCGCCACCGCGTCGAGGCCCTCCCCCACCCGCCGCGGCCCGCGGTCGCGATCACCGGGCAACGGTCGCCAGTTCGGCGGAAGCTTGTCGGTCATGCCGCCTCGAGCACTTGACCGCCGACAACGCAGATGATCCGCGCCGGTAACGCGCCCTCGGGGAGCGGACCCGCCGTCGTGAGCAGTGCTTGTCCGGCGGGAAGGTGAGCCAGAAGGGCGTCGCTCCGGCCAGGGTCGAGCTCGGAGAACACGTCATCGAGCAGAAGAACCGGAGATTCGCCGACCGATTCGGTTACCACCTGGTGGGCGGCCAACCGCAGGGCCAAGGCCAGCGACCGCTGCTCTCCCTGGGAGGCATGGGTTCGACTCGGCAGGCCAGCAATGGCCACAGCCAGGTCATCGCGATGGGGCCCCACCAGGGTGACGCCCCGGCGCAGGTCGTCGCGTCGCGATGCGGCGACGGCCTCAGCTAGGCCGCCGTCCCAGGAGCGGACATAGCCAACCGTGACCTCAGCCGAAGTGTGGGCCACCTGGTCATAGGCGACGGCCACCGCCGGCGCGAGGTCGGCCACCAACTCCTCGCGGGCTGCAACAAGGGCCTCGCCCGTCTGGGCCAGCTTGGCGTCCCATACATCGAGGGTGGCTTCGACTTCCGCGCTGAGCCGGCCACCGGACTGCTTGAGCAGCGTGTTCCGCTGTCGCAGCACCTTGTCGAGATCAGTACGCAGGCCGTCGTTGCGGGGGTGCAGGGCCACCAGCGCCTCGTCGAGGAACCGGCGCCGCTCTCCCGGCCCGCCCTTCACCATGACCAGGTCGTCCGGGGCGAACACGCTGACCCTGATCGCGCCGAGCAAGTCGCGGGTGCGCCGAAGGGGCTGGCGGTTCACCAGCACCCGGTCACGACCACCGGGACGGATCTCCGCCTCGATCAGGAGCTTGCGGCCGTCCCGCTCCCCTTCTGCCCGGACAACGGCCGCAGGAGCGCCGATCCGCACCAGCGCGTCAGCCGGTGCACCGCGGAACGACGACAGGGTGGCCAGCCAGCCGATGGCCTCAAGCAAGTTGGTCTTGCCCTCGCCATTGGTGCCCTGGATAACCGTGAGGCCATCCGGGGCGACATCGATCTCGGCCTCGGTGTAGTTCCTGAAGTCGTGCAGCCAGAGGCGGGTGACCCGCATCCGGATCAGCCGGTCGGACGGATGGGCATGAGCAGGTAGAGGTACTCGCTGTTATCGGTGCCGCGCAGCGTGGCTGGCTTCATCGGGTCGAGGGTCTCCAACAGCACCTCGTCGCCCGGGATGGCCTCAAGGCCGTCGACCAGGTACGCCGGGTTGAAGCCGATGACCATCTCGGTGCCTTCGAACTTGCCGTCCAGGTCCTCGGTAGCTTGGCCGACCTCTTGGGTGATCACGGTGCACTCCACGCCGTCGGCCCGCATGGTGACCCGCACCGGGGTGATCGCATCCTTGGCCAGCAGCCGCACTCGGCGAACCGCGTCCATCAGGGGCTCCTTGCCGATCGTCAGCCGATTCGGATAGCTCCCGACCTCCGGGATGAGCTGCGCATACGGCACGAAGTCACCCTCGATGAGGCGAGTGGTCAAGCGGACCGCTCCGACATCGAATGATGCCTCACGCTCCCCCAGTCGAAGGGTGACCTCGTCCGCGCCCCCCAGGAGGCGCTGCAACTCCGACAGGGCCCGCGATGGCACCAGCACCTTCTGGCCCTCACGGAGCAC
>JBPCMH010000357.1:0-3868 GCA_051002495.1 Acidimicrobiales bacterium | reverse complement strand
ATACACCACTCGCTGGGACTCAACTGCCCGCCCCTGTGCGCCAAGGCACAAAGCCCGGTCAGGCGCTGTGGCCGATGCGAGTTCTCTTGACGTGGAGGTACGCCTGGTTGTGCGGGTTCGGGTTTCGGGCTCGGCGCTCGCTTTAGCGCGCTCCCCCGAGCGTCGGTGGCGATACTGCTGCTCAGCCGGCGTTGCGGGGCACCGCCACTGTCTCAGGTGGTCGCCCGAATGAACGCGAGGACCTCCGTCACGTCGACCGGAGTATTGGTGTCGACCTCCAGGACGGGCCATCCGCCTGCGACCGGTTCGGCGACCTCGTCGTTCCACAGCTCCTCGGCCGTGCGGACGTTGTCGAAATGCCCGGGATGGCGAGTGCCGGCCCTCTCCCGATAGCGGCTGTTTGCAACGTCGCGATCGCAACGGCAGAAGATCTCAACGATCGCGCCCGGTAGACGGGAGAGACTCTCAATCGCGACCGAGCGATAGAAGTTGCTCTCGATCACCGCTCCGATCGGAGACTCGGCGGCAACCGCAAGCATCGCAGCCACAGCACCTCGCCCGAGCTGTCGTGACGCCTCGACATCCGGAACCGGACTCACGGACATGAGTGCGTCCTTGATCGTGTCCTTGGCGAGCAGCGGCAACCCGAGCTGCTCAGCAAGCGGCGGTGCCAACGTCGACTTCCCGCTGGCGGGCGGGCCCGACACGACCACAAAGAGCGGCGCCCTCACGGCGCCCATGCTCTCGCATAGGGGTGCATGACCGCTACCCGGCGATTAGGAACACCGGCAGCGTGCGAGGTCGGCTACGTCTCGGTACTGCGGTCGGAGGCCGTGGTTAGACCGTGAGGTAGGCCTCGATGGCGGCTCGCCTCTCGGCGATCGAAGTACCTTCGGGTACGACGGTGACGCCGTCGTCACCGACTTTCTCCACCTTCGCGCCGAGGGCGTAGGCGGCGCCCGAAACGAGATCGATCGCCCGCCGTCGCAGGAGCGTGTCCGCGAGCCGCAGGTCGAGCAGGACCGCGTGGCCGCTGCGGAGTGCATCGGACGCGACCTGGGCCTTCGAGAATGCATCCGCCTCCACGATGACCACGCCGAGGTCGCGGTCGGGCTTCGAGGTCTGACTCGCTCCGTCGCGCTGTCGGCGTTGATGAGCTGCGAGGAGGCGCACGATCTGGTTTGACGCGGACTCGTGGGTGACGCCCACCGCCTGAAGCACATCGGACGCGACGCTTTCGGCTTCGGCGAGGAGCCCCAGGAGCTGATGTTCGGTGCCGACGTAGTTGTGGCCGAGCCGAAGGGCCTCACGGCGGGTGAGGTCGATCGCCTTCTCGGCACGGCCGGACAGCACCGGCGGCGCGTCGGCGTCGCCGACCCCGAAGTGCTTCTTGAGCTTCTGTCGGATCTCGATCGGTGTCGCGCCGAGCGTGTCAAGAGTCCGGCAGGCCAGCCCTTCGGGTTCGTCGAGCAGACCTAGCAACATGTGTTCGGTGCCGATGACGGCGTGGTTGCGGCGTCGCGCGTGGTGGGCGGACTGACGGAGTACGTGCAGGGCCCGCCCGGTGTATCCGCTGACTGCTGCCGACTCGAGAACGGCCTCGATCGTCGAGGCGCCGCGGGGCACGAAACGCTGCTGGGCTGCCTGTTTCGACACGCCGAGAATCGCGCCGATGCTCGACCATGACTCGCCCTCGGCCCTCGACGCGTCGACGAAGTGGCCGATGAGGTTGTCACCGAGGACGTCCAGGCTCTGCGCGAGTTCGACCGCCGAACCAAGGCGGCCGAGAGCGTCCGCCTGCGCACGTTCGACCGCGTCGACGAGATCATCTAGGCGAGGAAGTTCAGAAGGCATGCGTCAATCATACGTTGACGCTGGGGAGGCGTCAACGCCAAATTGACGGACCCCAGTATGGCATGGAGCATCCGATCAAGCGGCGCACGTGTCACTGACGCTGACTGCTGCGGGCTCGCTCGACGCCGGCCATCAGGGGCGGGCGGGCACCCAAGCTCGAGGGAGATAACAGGTCGTGGGCGCTCCAGCCCTGGCGCCCAGTCGACGTGCGCGCGTCGGGGCATATCTCCCGGGTCGCTAGTCACCGGTCTCTCTCGACCATGTCGAGTGCCAAATCGGCGGAGGCAGCGACGTCAAGACCCGTCGGGTCTAGGACGAGTGCTTCTGGTTGCGTACGCCACGCGTCCATCACTCGATGCATTCCGGCAAGCCGTGCATCGCCTTCCGCCGAACGGCCGCGCCTGATCGAAGCTCGCCTCTCGACCTCGGCCAGAGTTGGGTGGACAACGACCAACTGCCAGGCGATTCCTCGAAGTGCGGCGCTCCACGCATCAACCCGCAGAGGCACCCAAGGGCTGTCGTTGGTGTAGACGGCAGCGTCGATGACAAAGAACCACCCACGGTCGCGATACCGCCGCCCAATAACGCCGCAGATCTGCACCGCAGTCGCCCACTGCTCCAGAGCCGCATCCGTCGGCGGGTAGGGCATTTGCCGCACCCCGCCCACGACCAGACGACGAATAGCGTCGAGCTCTATGTGGCCCGTGGGCCTGTCGAATCTGGTGGCTAGTTCGCCGGCAAGGGTTGTCTTGCCCGCGCACGACGTCCCGGTGATGACCACGGCGTCGACCCCCACATGACAAGCATCGCATACACCTTCGACCCGGCCTTACGGGGCAGTCCACTCCGACGAGGTCACCTTGTAGACGCGCAAAGGAACACCCAGCGAAGGATGCACCGTATCCATGAACCGCTTCATCCTCAGCCGCTCCATGACGCGACCAGATGCGACGTTCTCGGGCTCGTAGATACTCACGACCTCATCGAGGTTCAGCGTTTCGAACGCATAGTTGAGCGCGAGCCCTTGCCCCCACCATCTCGGGTCAAGACGCCAGCCGACCTCGACTGTTGGCATCACTTCGGGGAGGAACTCAGGAGGAGCACGGCCAAGGAAGCCGATCAGCTGGTTCTCGGCTTTGACGTCAACGGCCCACTGGGAAAAGCCGCGGTGTTCCCACTCGCCGATCTTGCGGTAGAGGAACTCCTCGGTCTCTTGGCGAGTCCAGCCCCGCTTGAACGGATAGCGCCAAACCGGCTCCTGGCTGAAGATGTGAGCCAGTTGGTCAAGGTCGTCCTCTCGCCATAAACGAAGGAGCAGACGATCCGTCTCGACCTCGGCCCTCACACTGGCCAGCCTGTCATCCTCCCGGCCTTAGGTGACGTTCTCAGTAGCGGTTGACGCGCACATTCTGGGACTCACCAGTCCCGCGCCCGACGGCGTGCAGATCGCCGATTCTTTCGCGGTGCTCCGTCAATGGACCGTGCGGAAGATCAACTTCGTCCCGCGCTCGTCCTCGATCTTCTCACCGCTGTGCACCAGCCCGATCTTCTGGGCGACTGCCAACGACCGGACATTGGTCGAGCGGATCGTGGCGTACACGCGACGGCCGAGTCCCTCTGCGACTTTCATGACCGCGAGGGCCGCCTCTGTTGCATAGCCGTGACCCCATTGATCGGCTCGGAATGCATATCCGAGCTCGAGTTCGTCGTCGTGCGGGAAGAATCCAGCGAGACCGATCACTCCAGGGTCGTCGCTCAGCTCGACTCCCCACAGGCTGTAGCCGCGTTCGACCTCGTCCGAGAGGCGACGGGTGAGGGAGCGGCTACAGCTCTCGAGGTCGGGTTGGAACCAAGTGGCGCCGGCAGTGACGGCTTCGTCTCCGACGATCTCGTACACGGCGTCGAGGTCCTCCATCTGGAGCGCCCGGACGAGGAGTCGCTCGGTCGCGATCGGAACGAGCCTCACTGCGCCGTCAGGGTCGGGGTCATACGGCGCCTCGGCAGCGAGAGTAGG
>JBPCMH010000356.1:0-5693 GCA_051002495.1 Acidimicrobiales bacterium | reverse complement strand
GCTTGGCGCCGTTCGCCAGTTCGGGCGACGAACACGGTCGCGGGTTTTTTCGGGAACTTCCCGTCATGTTTGTCCTCGCTTTAGTGCTGGCCCTTCTCCTGCGGGCCTTGATCGCGCAGGCGTTTTTCCTCCCGTCCATCTCGATGGGATGCGCCACCTGCCCGGTGCACACCTTGGAGATCGACGACAAGGTGGTTGTCTCCAAAATCTCGTATCGCCTCCACGCCCCTCGCCGCGGCGACGTGATCGTCTTCGACGCACCTCCGTCGGCCCAATCCGGTCTCGAGGCCGAGCGTGGTCCGGTGGTCAAAGTGGTGCGAGGCGTTGGCCAGGCGATCGGCGTTATTCCGCCGTCGACCGAAGAGTTCATCAAGCGGATCATCGCTCTCCCGGGCGAGACCGTTGAGGGTCGTGATGGTCGGATCTACGTGGGTCAGCGTGCCCTGAATGAGCCGTACCTTCCGGACGGGCCAGCCACGACCGACTTCCCCGCCCAGACACTCGGCCCGGATCAGTACTGGGTGATGGGCGACAACCGCAACGCATCCCGAGACAGTCGGTTTTTCGGGCCGATCGAACGAGACACCGTCGTCGGCCGAACGATCCTCCGTGTGTGGCCTCCGAGGCGAGCCGCATTCCTCTGACCGGGTCGCGTCGTACACTCATCGTCATGACCCGGGCCAGGAGTCGGCGTGAGTACTGAAGATCTCGAGCGTTACGAAGCAGAGGTCGAGCTCCAGCTCTTCCAGGAGTACAAGGCTGTCCTGCCTATGTTTCGGTATGTGGTGGAGACCGAACGGCGGTTTTACCTGGCCAACGAGGTGAAGGTCGCCACAGAAGACGAGGGCGGCCGATCGCTGATCAAGGTCGACCTGCGCGATGCCTGGGTTTGGGACATGTACCGGCCGGCCCACTTCGTCTCGAACGTCAGCGTCGTCACGTTCAAGGACGTCAACATCGAAGAGCTTCCCGAGAAGGAGCTCTAGTGAGCCAGGGCTCTTTCACCCTGTCGTGACCGACCGCCGGCGGATGCTCGGAGAGCAGGGCGAGCAAGCGGTGGCCGAGTGGTACGAGGCCAACGGCTACGAGATCGTCGCTCGGAACTGGCGTTGCCGCGAGGGTGAGCTCGATCTCGTCGTTCGCCAGGGTCGAACCTTCGTGTTCTGCGAGGTGAAGACCAGGTCATCCACCGCGTTTGGCTCGCCCTTCGAAGCGGTAACTCGCACCAAGCAGATGCGCCTTCGACGACTGGCCGCGCGATGGCTCGAAGACGACGCTCCGGTGCGGGCCCGCGACATTCGTTTCGATGTCGCCGCGGTGCTTGCGGGCAAGATCGAAGTGTTGGAAGGGGCGTTCTGATGGATCCTTCGACGATTGCGGTGACCGCGGGTCGAGGCGATGGGGGACCGGGCGATCCGGTCAATCCGCCGGTCGAGCTCTCATCGACTTTCCACTTCGGTGCGGCCTTCGGCTACGGCCGGGCTAGGAACGCAACCTGGGATGCTTTCGAAGAGGCCCTCGGGCTGCTTGAAGGGGGCACCGCGTTTGGATTCGGCTCGGGTATGGCCGCCATTGCCGCGGCGGTGTCGCTGGTTCCCCCGGGCGGGGCAGTTGTTGTAGACAGCGGCGGCTACCACGGAACCCGCCACCTGCTCCATGAGTTGGCTGGTCGTGGGCAACTCGTGGTCCGCGAGGTCGACACCGTCGATCCGGCCGTGTTGTCGGCTGCGTGCGTTGATGCGGCGATGGTCTGGATCGAGACCCCCACCAACCCGCTCATGGGGATTGTCGACCTCGCCGAATCGTGCGATGTCGGGCACCGCGCCGGAGCGGTGGTGGTCGTCGACAACACCTTCGCCACCCCGCTGCTTCAGCGTCCGCTCGCGATGGGCGCCGATGTCGCCGTCCACAGCGTGTCAAAGTTCTTGTCGGGTCACAGCGATGTCGTGATGGGCGCAGTCGTGGCCAGCGACGAGGCGGTCGTGGATGCCGTGCGCGACTACCGCACCTATCACGGCGCCATCCCCGGCCCGTTCGAGACCTTCCTCGCCCTCCGCGGCATGCGCACTCTGCCGGTGCGCCTGGCCCGAGCCGAGGCCACCGCATCGGCGCTGGTCGATCGGCTGCTCGACCATCCGGCGGTCTCGACCGTGCGTTGGCCGGGTCACGCTGACCATCCGCAGCACGCGCTTGCTGCCCGTCAGATGGACGGATTCGGCTCGATGCTGTCGTTCGACGTGGCCGACGCGGTGACCGCCGAGGCGGTTTGTGGTGCGGTCGAACTGATCATCGACGCCACCAGTCTGGGAGGGGTCGAGACCCTCATCGAGCGTCGCGGCCGCTACGAGCCACCCGGCAGCAGGGTGCCACCCGGACTGCTTCGACTTTCGGTCGGGCTTGAGCATCCTGATGACCTGTGGGCCGACCTTGCACAGGCGCTGGCCTCGGTTTCGCCCTGACGGGTCGCGTCTAGATCACGGTGCCAGGGTCGCCCGCGTCGGTGACCACCGCCAGGCCCTTCGCAGCCCACATCTGCATCCCGCCGGCCACGTTGGTGACGGTGAAGCCGGCTTGGTTGAGTGCGTCGGTGGCCGACGCGGAGCGGGCGCCCGACCGACAGATGGCGACGACTTGCTGGTCCTGCGGGATCTCGGTGTATCGCTCGCCGAGCGCGCTCAGCGGAATGTGGGTTGCGCCGGGTGCGTGTCCCGCGATCCACTCCTCGAGTTCTCGGACGTCCAGCAGAACAGCACCGTCGTCGGCCAGACGCTTGGCCGCGGCCACCTCAACGTGGGGAATCTCGCTCGTCATGGTGCGAAGGCTAGGAGCCATCGCGGTGGGCGACGAGGCGACCGTCTACACGGGGACAACGGCGTCGCGATGCACATCTAGGTGGCGCGCCCAGGTCGGCGGGTGGCGCGGTGCTTCCAGCACGGGTGATGCCAGTGGCGTCGAAGGTCCGGTGCCTCCAGCGGAACAACCACGACATGGCCAACCCCGACGGCGATGTCGTGGTTGCACCCAGGGCACAGGTAGGGCTTGCGGGCTTCGTAGGGCTGGATCCGCCGCACCTCGACCTCGTCTACCTCGGGATCAGTGCCCACAACACCAGGATCGCGACGACGAGAACCGACGCGGCCACGTAGACGTAGTCGGCTGTGCGCCGGCGCTGTTGGCGGAACGGGTTGAGACCCATGCCTTGAGTATCGCGGGCCGGTGGCGCTGGGGGTGGGCTCCATCGCTCGCCACCCGGACCGGCCCTTCACGAACGAGCCGACGCGGGGTACCGTCGGTCGAGCGATCGGCGCCGGCATTCCGGCCCTCAACGTTGTCTTTTTCGTTGGAGGTCCACGTGCTCGCCAGCATCCCGTCCGCCACCGTCGTCGGCGTCGACGGTCTCCCCGTCACCGTCGAGGTGCACATCTCGCAGGGCTTGCCCGGCTTCAATATCGTCTGCCAGCCCGACGCCGCATGTCGCGAGTCGCGCGACCGGGTGCGCGCCGCGCTGCTCGGCGCCAAGATCGGATGGCCGCAACGCCGGATCACCGTGAACCTCGCCCCGTCCGGTGTTCGCAAGGTCGGAGCCGGCCTCGACCTGGCGATAGCGGTGGGTTTGCTTGTCGCCACCGAGTCCGTGCCCCCCGAGTCCGTGCACGGCGTCGGCTTTCTCGGCGAGCTTGGCCTGGATGGCAGCGTTCGTCGGGTCCCTGGCGTCCTCCCTGCGGTGGACGCCATCTCGACTGAGGTGGTGGTCGTGCCCACCGCGGCTTGGCATGAAGCCGGGCTGGTCGGGCGCCACCACGTCAGGGCGGTCGGCTCGCTCGCCGAGGTCATCGACGGCCTCCGGCACGGCACGTGGCCCGATCCGCCGCCTGATCCGCCGCCACTGGCCGCGCCGCCGGACCCTGACCTGGCCGACGTGCATGGCCAACGCGTCGGCCGATGGGCACTGGAGATCGCCGCTGCCGGTGGACACCACGTGCTGTTGGTCGGGCCCCCCGGGGCGGGCAAGACCATGCTGGCCAGACGGCTTCCCGGGTTGTTGCCTGATCTCGATCGAGAAACCGCGCTCGTGGTGACGCGGGTGCACTCGGTTGCCGGCCTGCAGCTGCCGCCGGGCGGGCTCGTGGTGCGTCCGCCGTTGCGGGCTCCCCACCACGGAGCATCACCGGTGGCCATGATCGGAGGTGGCTCGGCGTGGGTCAGGCCGGGCGAGATCTCCTGCGCCCACGGCGGCGTGCTGTTCTTGGACGAGTTCGGCGAGTTCCGTGGCGAGGTGGTCGAGTCGTTGCGGCAGCCACTCGAGGAGGGCGTCGTCCGTGTTGCCAGAGCGCGGGGTTCGCACACCTTCCCCGCCCGGTTCATGCTCGTTGCCGCGTGCAACCCGTGTCCCTGCGGCGAGGGCGGTGGTGGAGGAGCGTGTCGCTGCTCCGATGCGATGCGTCAGCGGTACCTCCGTCGACTTTCTGGGCCAATCCTCGACCGGTTCGATCTGCGGGTTCGCGTCGATCGTCCCTCGGCCGATGAGCTCATGAACACGGCGACGGCCGATTCCTCGGCCGTTGTTGCGGCCCGCGTGACCCGTGTGCGGGAGGCGGCCGCGGCACGGGGCGTTCCCTGCAATGCAGCCATCGCCGGTGAAGACCTGGAGTCGATCGTCGTGCTGTCGCCCGACGCGAAGCGGGTGCTCGAAACGCGGTTGCGGGGTGGCTCGCTCAGCCCGCGCGGCCTCGGTCGACTGATGCGGGTCGCTCGGACCGTTGCCGACCTCGACGAGGTCGAACTTGTCGAGGAACACCACGTGAGCGCCGCGGTGGAGCTCAGGGCAGGGTTGTCCGACTTGGAATCGGCGGCCGCGTGACCGAGCCATCGCCGGCTGGCCGCCCCGCGTCGGATGACGCGGGAATCCTCGCCGCGCTGGCTGAGCTGCCAGCCATGCTCCCGAGGCGGCTGGCCGCCGTTTTGATGGGTACTTCGCCGGACGAGGCCTGGACCGACATTCGAGCGGGCCTGTTCCGCGCCCGTCCATCGCTGCGAGGACTTCTGGGGCGTGACCCCGATGGTTTGGCCGAGCGGTGGCGCGTTGCTGCCTCCGCGGTGGATCCCGTCCGGGTCGCGGCGCGTTATGACGCCGCCGGTGTGAAGGCCGTGCGGTTGGGGGGCGACGGGTACCCCGAGGTGCTCGGTGATGACCCGGAACCACCGGCGGTGTTGTTTGTGCGGGGCGACCTCTCGGTGCTGGCCCGACCCGCCGTTGCCGTGGTCGGTACGCGCAACTGCACGCATAGCGGTGCCGAGATCGCCCGCTGGCTTGGCGCGGAGATCGCCGATCGCGGGGGCGTGGTCGTCTCCGGCCTTGCCCTCGGCATCGACGCCGCCGCGCATCGCGGGGCGTTGTCGCGCTCGACAGGATCGGTTGCCGGCGTCGTGGGCAGCGGTCTCGACGTGGTCTATCCACGCCGCCACACCCGGCTCTGGTCAGACGTCGGCTCCCACGGCGTGTTGGTCTCGGAGGCACCGCTCGGTGCCGAACCGGCCGCTTGGCGTTTCCCGGCCCGGAATCGCATGATCGCCGCCCTCGCCGTGGTGGTGGTTGTGGTCGAGTCACATGACCGGGGCGGATCCCTCGTGACCGCCCGCCTGGGCTTCGAACGGGGTCGCTCCGTCCTCGTTGTGCCGGGATCGATCTGGAG
>JBPCMH010000355.1:0-3591 GCA_051002495.1 Acidimicrobiales bacterium | reverse complement strand
GGACCGCGTCTGATTCAGCGGACCACTCCGTGGATCCTGATGGCCACGCCAACAGGATCGCACCTGCCTCCACCGAGTCGAGGAACAAGCAGTCGTCGACGACCGTCAGCTCGCCGGGGCCGTAGGCTTCCTGCAGCTCGTAGTCAAGAGGCGGTGCCTCGACGACCGCGAGGGGCGATTCGCCGTCCGCTGCGGGGATGAACCCGGTCAACGAATCGGCCTCGGATCCGCACGCCGCCGTGGCAACCCCCAGACAGCAGAAGACTACTGGCCACCTCATGCAAGCCAATCCTTGCAGCCGGGCGGCCCGCATGGGCATCTGCACACACGTATCGCGGCGGGCCTTGGCCCCGCCCGTTTCCCACCGCATACCCACGCTCGGAATACCGCAACCGAGAGCCGGCTGACCGTGCGACTGCGGCCCAAGTCCCGTGTCACGTAATCACATGGGCACCTGCCGAAGATGCGAGATCCGGACGCGGTAAGAAGGGGTGTCAGGGCTTGGCCGGCTCGATCGCTGCTCGCTCGCCCCGGTTTGACCGGCGTCCGGGCGCGCCATCCTGATCTCATGAACTGGCTCGTGCTGTCGATCGTGGCGTCCGTGGTGCTGACCGTCGTCCTCAACCTCGGCCTGCGCCTGTTCCCCGGCGCCGGCGACCGGGCCGGCCGCCGCATGGAGACCTGGGCCGCCCCGGATCCCGACGACGGCTCCGACCCCTACGTGCCGCAGTCGCCACAGACCCGGGTCAAGGTGTTCTTCCCGTGGAAGGCGATGCTGATCGTTTCGCTCGTCCTGACGATCCTGCTGAACGTGGTCATCCGCCTGCGTTGATCCGGCGCAATGCCCGTGGAGTGAACTCAAGCTCAGGCGCCGCTGATGTCGACGAACGTCGACCGATGCGTCATCACGTGGGCGCCTTCCACGGCCACCCACAGCTCCGCGTTGCGCAACGTGGTTGCCGACACTTTTACCCAGTATCCACTTGCACGTATATACAAGTGAGTGTATGTTCAGGAAGTGCACAGAGATCTCGCCGTACTCCAAGTGATCGCGGAGCCGACTCGTCGGCGGATCCTCGATGTGGTGCGGGGCGGCGAGCGTTCGGTCACCGAGCTCGTCGATGCCACGGGCCTCCATCAGCCTGGCGTCTCTCGGCACTTGAAGGTGTTGCGCGACGCTGGCCTCGTCGAGGTCCGTCGCGATGCTCAGCGTCGGCTGTATCGCCTGCGCGCCGAACCTCTTCGAGAACTCGACGAGTGGCTCGAGCCGTACCGCGCCGAGCTGGGGGGCCGTCTCGACTCGCTCGAGCGTCACCTCGAGTGCACCGCGCGTCGCACCCACCCGAAACCGACCTCTGCGAAGGAGCAATCCCAGTGACCGACGACATCACCACCCGATACGACGGCGTGCTCGAACGTACCGCCGACGGCGGCGTCATCCGCTTCGAAAGGCACCTCGCCCACGACGTCGCTGACGTGTGGGACGCCATTACCAGCCCGGAGCGGCTGGCGGACTGGTGGCTTCCGTTCGACGCCGACATCACGGTCGATCTCCGCGTCGGCGGGGAGATGGTCTTCACCGGAACCGACGCCGGCGAACCGATCACGATGGTCTGCACGATCCTGCGTGTCGATCGGCCACTGCTCTTCGAGCACACTCATCCGGCTCCCGGATCGACGATGCGCTGGGAACTCGAGGCTGTCGACACTGGGTGCATCCTTCGTTTGAGTCACGTCCTGCCCGACGTCCAGGAGGCGATCGAGAACTGCTACCTCGTCGGGCTCCAGACGTCGCTCGACCGGCTCGAGCCCGCCCTCGCAGGGCGGCCCGAGCCGTGGGATTGGGATGTCTTCGCCGCCGACCGGGCCCACTACGCCGCCCTGGGCCTCGCCGCCTCGGTGGATGCCTCATGAACAGCCCGACCGCGCAGCTCCTCCGGGTACAGAACTTCATGCTCTCGACCGACGGCTTCGGCACCGGCGAGGGACAGAGCTTCGAGCGGCCTTTCGGGCATGCCGACCCTGCGGTGCTGGCGTCGTGGGCGGGGGCGCCGGCGAGTTGGCCCACTCGCACCGACCCGGGCGGCACACGAGGCCTCGACGACTACTTCACCCGCGACTACACCAACAACATCGGCGCCGAGATCATGGGACGCGGCAAGTTCGGTCCGCAGAAGGGGCCGTGGGAAGACCTCGAGTGGGGGGATGGTGGGGCGACAACCCACCGTTCCACACACAGGTCTTCGTGCTGACACACCACGAGCGACCGAGCATCTCGCTGTCGGATACGACCTTCCACTTCATCGACGCCGAGCCGACAGACGCTCTCCGGCAGGCGAAGGCCGCCGCCGAAGGCAAGGACGTGCGCCTCGGCGGTGGTCTCGCGACGGTGCGGGAATTCCTCGACGCGGACCTCGTCGACACCATGCACGTCGCTGTCGCCCCGGTCAAGCTCGGACGCGGCGGCAGACTCTGGGAATCGCCCGATGAACTGCTCGACCGGTTCCACCATGAGCGGATCCCGAGCCCCAGCGGCATCATCCACCACCTGTTCTGGCGTCGCTAGTTCGCACGACCATTGGCGCGCGGATGACACGCCAGCGCATCCTGGCCTGTGGCAAATCATTCGGAAGCAACTGGGGATCCGGCAGTTCTTCGCCCACACATATCGCCCGCTCGGTAACCCGGTCAGCTGCACGTCGATGGCGCCACAGATCTACCCAAGCCGAGTGCCCGGAAATCACGGGCAGGAGCGGACGGAAACGGAGCGTTCTCGTTGCGGATCTGATCGCCTCGGCTCGTCGAGTCCGCCGATCGAGATGTGCCGAACTGTATGCGGGACGGCACGGGCTCGACGGTGAGCACTATGGGTGTCGAGTGCGTCTCGCCGGCAACGGTGCCGCTGCCCGATCGGGAACTTCGGTGTCCCTGGGGGCGTCAGACGATAATGAGTGCTATGCGTCGTCTTGCTTGGTGCGGGGTTCTCGTGGGTGTCGGCGCGGTCGCGGCCTGCGGCGACGTATCCGACACGGCGGACGCGCCCTCGGACTCGTCACCGGCGAGCAGCATCGACGAAGCCGAGGTTCCCGACTCGTTGCCTTCTGTCTCCGCGGTCGGCGGCGCTGCAGACGCCATTGTGCCGGTTGCTGCGCGCGCTGCGCCGGCGGCTGGTCCGGGCGTGGCCGGACAGGCGATCACCGAGTTCGGTCTCGACCTGTTCGACGAGATCCGCTCCGGTGATCCGGCCGCGAACGTGACCGTGTCGCCAGCGAGTGTGGCGATCGCGCTCGCGATGGTCGAACCAGGCACGGTCGAGGCGGCGCAGGAGCAGATGCGGACGCTGTTGCGGATCAACGATCCGGCGGTCTTCCATGCCTCGATGAACGCGTTGGAGCAAGACCTCGAGGCTCGAACCCCCGGCAGCTTCGGCGAGGATGACGATCCGGGAGAGGTGACGATCGACATTGCCAACGCGGCGTTTCTCCAGCAGGGCTATCCGTTTGAGGCCGACTACCTCGAGGCCGTCGGGTCGAACTACGGACCTGTGGTGCGCGAGGTCGACTTCATGCCTGATCCCGACCGCGTCGCTCA
>JBPCMH010000354.1:0-3576 GCA_051002495.1 Acidimicrobiales bacterium | reverse complement strand
CGATATCGACGCCGTTGTTCACGACGATCGACACGCCTACCTCGCCGAGGAGGTCGCGGGCGGCCTGCACCGGCACCGGACCAACACCGGGGATCTCCCAGGTTCCGTCGGGGCCGACTGTGCCGTTGCGGAGGCTGTCGGCATCAACGATCGCGACGAGCTCTTTGTGGATGTTCCCCCTCGGCTCGGCCACGACGGTGCCCTGCTCGCCATTGGCGCTGGTCTGCTCGTTGGATTCATCGGCATCGGCGGGTACGTCACGGTCGGGGTGGACAGGTGGTTCGATCCCGAGGGCGGTGCAGAGCGCGTCGGCCGCGTAGGCCTCTCGCGGGTCGCGGACTCCGGCCCGGCGTTGCTGATCGAAGCGGTGCTCGGTGAGCCGATCCAACACCGCCCACACCTCACCAGCGACCCACGGCGGCAACTTGAACTGCCCGCCGACCGACCCGTCATCAAAGGACCGTTTCCGGAGCTGGCGGGTGTCGTGCTGGACCCGCCGGGTGCGGGCCTCATCCCGGGCCGCCTGCTTCGCTTTCGCCGCGGCATCGCGCAGACCAGCCAGATCACCGGACTCGGCGACCTCCAACAGACGCCGCTCCACTTCGGCTGCGCCGCCGGCGACCCGATCATCGGGCGAGGCGACGGTTTCGGCCACCGCCCCGGCGACCTGTTCGGCCTGATCCAACGACAACCGGCCCTCAGCCAACGCCTTCTTGGCCTCCGGGGCGTCCACCAGCCGGCGGCCGGTCTCAGCCAGTCGACGACCCGACCCGGCCGAACCCCCAGTCAGCGACCCCAAATGCGCGTCAGCGGAGCGGGCACCAGCGAGACGCCACCGCTCGGTCTCGGTAACCCGGGCCGCGTAACCGGCCATCGCGCCCGACACCACATTCCGCACACGACCAAAACCGGCCAGCACCTGCTCAGCCTCCGCACCCGTCAACAACGCCGGATCAACCTCCCCGGCCAACCCAGCAGCAGCGGTCGCGAGCGCGTCGATACGGGCCAACAACCCGACCTCGCCCTTCACGCGCACAACCCGATCTGCCATGCCTACAACCCTAGAGAGGGGGTGTGACAAAAATGAATGGCCGGCCGAACAGACCTCGCCCGGTCAACGTCCTGACATGGCCGAGCGGTTCGGTGGTGTTCAGTGGTCCGGGTGGAACGGTTCCCGCAATGTGTAGTCGTCGGGGAAGGCGAGGTCGGCGTCAGGCCAGCGGTTGCGCAACGCGCGGGCGACCTCTCCTAGCCACGATGCGAGCCCTGCGAGCTCGCCCCATCTCGTCATCGTGTCGACGGTCCTGTCGAGGGTTGTCACGAGGTGCGGGCGGCTGTTGTGACCGGGGTCGCGGCCGTCAAGCTTGTCAAAGCGCTCCAATCTTGTGAGGGCGGTGACGGCACACGCGGCGGCCAGACCAAATCCGTATAGCTCGTCATCAAGCACAGCCGGCAACGCAGTACCAGCGACCTCGCGATAGGTGCGCTCGACACCCAGCGGCACCGGGTCTGCGACGGTCATCCACATCGAACCCGGGACATGCAATGCAGCGGCATCGAGGAGCACGTGTCGACGGCAGGCTTGCTCGAAGTCAATCAGGCGCCCGTCCCCTCCGTCAGCGTCAACAAGGCAGTTGTTAGCGCCGCTGTCGCCATTGCTGAACGCGGCGAACGCTTCAGGTTGGTCGATCTCAGCCAACGCCGCAGCGACGTCTGCACGCGTACCACGCGTGACAGGTACCAGGTCGTGCAACCGATCGAGCAAACTCGAGGCTGATTCCAAGCGGATCAGAATGCGAGCAGAATCGTCCCACGGCCCGCCAGTGGGGACGGCTGCGGTAGCGGCGTGGAGGCGGGCCATCGTCGCCGCAAACGTGTGTAAGCCAGCAATGCCTCCCCGAGTTGCCAAACCGTTCGACAGCACCGAGTGGAGCGTGCGGCGCGGTGCGAAGTCCTCCGTGATGAGAAAATCTCGATCGACGTCGTACGCGAGGAGAGAAGGTGCGACACCAGCGGCCGACTTTCCGACCACCTTCAATGCATCCACCCCGACTTCACCCTTCATCACGTGCGCACCCTAGGTGGTGGTCAGCCTGCCGCGTCAGGGAGTTCAGCAATGATGGCGAACATGGTCAGCGTCATCGAGAAGCGATCGTCGCGGGCGGCCTGGTGGATCGTCGACACAAAGCGTTCCCGATCATTCAGCGCAAGGTGGCCCCTCTCGATGACGTCGTCGGCCAGGCTTGTCATGGAGAAGCACCCGTTGGGTGCGGGCGACTCGTCAGGGTTCCACGCATTCCACGTTTGCGTTGACGCCGTCTGGGCGACCACGTCGAACCCGCACGCCTGAACCAAGTCGGGAAGTCGTCCTCCGATGTTGGACGGACGGCCTCGCTCGGTACGCATGGCCTCACGGACCCGGCCAGCCAGCGACTCATCGCCGACGTCGAGCCCAAAGGTTGACCAGTCGGTGTCGATGAGCGACACGAGGCCGCCGGGACGTACCACCCTCGCCATCTCTGTGACCGCTGCTTCTGGGCTCTGGATCCACTGCAGCGCCCGTTCAGAGCGCACGGCGTCGAAGGAGCCGTTGGGTTCGCTGAGCGAGAGAGCGTTGCCAACCGAAAAGCGAGGAGCCGTTGTCCTGGCGATAGACGTAGATGCTTTCGCTCCCAGGCTCGCAACTCGATGGTCGCGGCCCACCGGGCCGTGTCGTCCATCGTGTTGAGCAGCACCGAGGCGCTGGGATCGCCATCAACCTGGTCATAGCCGAGTGCATGCGTCTCGTCTGGGCCCACTCGCCGGATGCTATGCCTCGCTCGGGCAGCGCAAAGCAGCCAGCGCGGGCAGGCAGTCTCAGAGCAGGCTGATGCCGATGACGCCGGCCGCCGCGGTGCGGCTGCCGCTCGGGTCGCACTGGCCACCGAAGATCGTCCCCTTCGGGCACCACACCAGGCCCCCGCTGAGCGAGTAACCAGCGGGTGGACGGCGACACGAGTCGCTGTTGTCGAGACGCTCGGCTGGGCCGGGGTAGCGGGCTTCGATCGTGAGCGACTCGCCCGCCGGGAGCGTCTTGGCCTCTTGGCCGCCCGGCGGCGGAGTCTTGCAATCGGAGTCACGCCAACTGGCGCTGCCATCGCCGGTCTCCATCACGAAGAACGTGCGCTGGTTCGGGTCGTACTGGCGGGCCTCGCCACTGACGTTGGTGATGACCATCCGCATGGTGAAGGGCTGGTCGGCCTTGTGGCGGGTACCACCGTCGACCTCAAGCTTGATTCGGAAGCCATCGCCTTCGACCGTGACCGGGTTCGGCGTGGTGGGTTGAGCAGCGGTGGACTGCGTGCGCGGCGCGGTTGTCGTCACCTTGGCAGGCGCAGGCGCAGTCGTGGTGGTGACGTTGCGGAGATCGATCCCCGAGCCGACGGACACATCTTGCGGGGGATCGGTTGGCTCGGGCTGGCTTCCTGACCGGACGTACCGGCCACAGCCCGCGAGGCCGACCGTCAGGAGTAGCGCTACGAGCCCGAGGATCGCCGTTCGCCGGTGCCTCATGCCGGCACTCGAACGGTCACGATC
>JBPCMH010000353.1:0-9251 GCA_051002495.1 Acidimicrobiales bacterium | reverse complement strand
CCACTCCCACACGTCACCGATCATCTGGTGGCAGCCGAACCCGCTCACGCCGGACGGATAGGCGCCCACCTCGGCCGGTCCGTAGTGGGTACCGCCGAGGTTGGCGTGCGCGGCGGTCGGCGCTTCGTCGCCCCAAGGGAAGCGACCCTTGGCGCCGGTCGCCGGGTCAATGGACGCGGCGATCTCCCATTCGGACTCGGTCGGGAGGCGCTTCCCGGCCCAGCGGGCGTACGCATCTGCTTCGAAGAAGCAGACGTGCTGGACGGGTTCGTTGTCGGGCACCACTTCGGTGCGTCCGAAGCGGTTGCGGATCCATTCGCCCCCGTTGCGCTCCCAAAACTCCGGGTGGGCCAGCTCGGACTTCAGCCGCCACTCCCAGCCCTCGTCGTCCCACAAGGCTCGTCGGTCGTACCCGCCGTCTTCGATGAACGCGGCGAACTGTCCATTCGTCACTGGCGCCGCGTCGATGCGGAACGCGTCGGCCTCTACGTCGTGCGCGGGTCTCTCGTTGTCATAGGCCCACGGGTCGACGTCGGTGCCGACCCGATACGTGCCGGCCGGGATGGCGACCTCGGCGCCCACGATGTGTTCGGTCGACGCGGTCGACGCGGGCGTCGCAGCGGCTCTGGGTGCCAGCAGCGCGTCCGGTCGGTAGCCGGGAGCATCCATCAGTTGCAGTGTGGCCAGCATGGTCTCGTCGTGCTGGTGTTCGTGTTGGATCACCATGCTGTAGACGAAGCCACGGCGGAGGACTGGTGTTTCGCCGTCAAACTCCACCCGGTTCAGATGATCGAGAGCGCGATCCCTGACCTCGGTGAGGTAGGCCGCCGCCGCCTCAGGGCCGAGGAGCGGCAACTGGGGCCGGTTGGGGCGGGGATGACGAAAGGCGTCGTACATGTCGTCGAGCTCAGGGCCGACGCCGTCGGCGGCAATGGCCCGTAGCAACCACTGGTCCTCGTAGTTCCCGATGTGGGCCAGGTCCCAGATCAGGGGCGACATCAGCGGGGAGTGCTGCACCTTGAGGTCGCGCTCGTCCAGCGGCTCGAGCAGGCGGAGTGACCGGGTCCGTCCGGCCCCGAGCGCGGCCGCGATGCGGTCTTTGTCGACGGACTCTTCGATTGACGTTCGCTCGCTCACGTCGACGTGCCGATCGGTTGGCGGGTCCGAGCCCACTGCTCGGTGAGGTCATCGGCAGGGCAACGGTTGCGGGCGGGGTACTGCTCCGAGAAGTCTCGGCACCGGGCGGCCGCGTCTGCATCGGTGGGTTCCATGGCGGCCGCCGCGATGCCGACGACCTCCGCGGCCACGGCGGCGAGGTCGCGATCGCGACAACCGGCTCTGGCCGCTTCCGACCAGCGGTGCTCAGTGCCCTGGACCGCAATCAGGGCAGCCTGGCCCGCATCGTCATCGCGCAACAGCGCGGCGAGCACGAGCGATGCCACGTCCCAATGCGGGTTGGCGTCGATGTAGCGCACCTCGAGCCAGCCGCGCGGGCGAACGGGCGGGAACAGCGTGGTCAGGTGGTACGCGAGGTCGTCTTCATCGGGCCACCCAAGAGGATGCCCGCCTTCGATCCACGCGGAGAACGGGAGGTGCTCAGTCACGGGGGTGCAGTGCTCGCCCTCCTTGACCAGCATCACTCTCGCTGCGAGCACTGCATCGACCCAGGCATCGATGGCGTGATCGCCGACGACGGGCGCGGTCCGAGTTGGGTCGATCAAGAACCAGTTCGCCAGTCGCGTTGACTGCCATCCGGTTTGGCCTCCACCGGCAAGCGGCGAGTTGGCGAAGGCGGCGACCATTGCTGGCCCAATGCGGTGTGCGACCTGCCATCGCAGGTCGGCCGCGCCGCCGTCGCCCATACCCACATTGACCTGCAGCGCCGCGCTGGCGCGCATCATGCGCCGACCGGCGGTGCCGTCGGCGTCAAAGTACGCCTCCATCGCGTCGTAGCGAGCTGCGTGGGTGCAGCGGTCGGGAAGGCGAACCGGTTCCATAGCCATAGGGAGAAGCCGGAGACCGACTGCGGCCAGCGCGGGTTCCAGCGCGGCGTGGTCGACGCTGATCGCGGCGACCGCGGCGGTGGCATCTACCTCGGGCTGGCTGCTCAACTCGATCTGTCCGCCCGGCTCCCATGTGACCACGCTTTGGGCGGGAAGCGGCGTCGCCGCCACCACCGCTCTCGCCAGCTCCGTGTCGGTCGAAGCAACGCTCCACTGATCGGCCGCCACCAGGTACTCGACCTCGAGGCCGACCTGGTTGTCGATGCGCGCCGGGAAGCACTGGGATGCGATCAGTTCTCGTGCCCTCTGCGGAGTGAGCGCGCGGCGGGCGACTGCCATGTTCAGTCCTGCGTTCCCATGGGGCGATGGGAGCGGGGGCGCGCCGGGGCACACGCGCCAACAAGGTCGCCGCCAGGGCGACGCGAATGGTGGGGGAGGAACGTCACAACGCTGGGCACCCTACCGCCGAGCGATTCGCTATCCGGCTTCGCGCATCGCGTCGACCTCACGGATAACCGACAGACGGCGCAGGCCCTCCTGTTCGAGTTGCTGCACACGACGGGGGCCCATGTGAAGCGTTCGGCCGACGCGGTGGACCGACATCGGCTCTGCGTCGACGCCCAGCCCGTAACGGAGCCGGATCACATCGCGCTGCGGCTCGGGTAGTGCGGCGACGGCCTCCCGCACCAGCGCGCGGTCAAGTTGCAGATGGATCTCTTCGGTGAACGGCTCGGTCTGGTCGGTCCCGATGAGTTCGCCGAGTTCGGTGCCGTTGTCCTCGCCGACTGGTTGGTCAAGGCTGACCACGACACGGGCGGCTTGGCGCACCTCTTGGATCTGGCTGAGGGATAGCGAGGTCTCGGCCGCGATCTCTTCGTCGGTGGCCGGTCGATCGACGCGCTTCTCAATCGCCTCGGCGACCCGCTCGATGCGGCGGTCCCGCTCGGCGATGTGGAGAGGCAACCGAATTGTCCGCGCTTGCTTCTGCAGAGCCCGCTGCAGCGCCTGGCGAATCCACCAGGTGGCATACGTCGAGAACTTGAAGCCGCGCTCCCAGTCAAACTTCTCCACGGCGCGCACGAGACCAAAGGTCCCCTCCTGGATGAGATCCAGCAAGGACAGGCCCTGGTGCTGGTAGCGCTTGGCCAGGTGCACGACCAGCCGAAGGTTGGCCCTCGTCAGCTCATGCTTGGCATCCTCGTCTCCGTCCGCGATCCGCTTGGCCAGCCGCACCTCATCGTCGGCGGTCAGCAGCGGGTAGCGCCCGATCTCATCGAGAAACAGACGCAGTGTGTCGCCGGTCAACACGGCGAGTTCGCTTGGCGTGTAGGTCACGTCGGTTTGTGCCACGCAGGCACCCATACCCGCAGGCGCGGATTCTTCCACCTCGCCGGAGACGGCCACCCCCTGAGGACCCGATCACGGCTCGACCCGGCTCTGCGGAGAGTACGCGGCCCACGCGAACCAGAAGGTGTCGACATGGGTCACCGCGTCGAGTTGCTTCCCGACCAACGCGCCACTCGTGGCCTGTCCCAAAAGATTCCACCGGCTCCCGGTCTCCGCGTCGACAAAGCCGATGCCGTCGGACGTGCTCACTCGGCGGAACGTGAGCAGTCGGTCGGCGAGGGTGCGGCCGTATGCCGCGACGGCACCGATGTCAGCGCTGGCGGCGATCTCTGACTGGTCTAGCGAGCTCACCGTTCCCGGCTTGTGCCACACCGTCACCGCTTGCTGGCCAACTTTGACGTCGACCACGCCGGACTTGGCCAGTTGTTCACGATCAACGGCGACCGCCGACGAACCGTCGCGCATGCCGACGACCCGGGCCTTCGCGGTGAGCCGCCCGTCGACCTTGCCTGAGAAGAGGAATGGTGAGGTGTTGATGTCGTCGTAGCCGGGATACGGGTTCGTGCCGTAGCTGCGGGTGAACCCGGTCTTGCGGCTCAGGACGAGCCCGTCGGGGTGCGCCTCCCGGAATTCCATATAAGAGACGGTGGCCATCGGGAACCCGGCCAAGGTCGTGCCCGCCAGCCGGCCGACTACCGCCTGGCCGAGGTAGTGGGTCCACAGCGACTCCGTCTGGCGGTCGTACATCACCAGAGCAGATCGGTACAGGCTGCCGGACGTGCCGAAGTCGACCACCCGACCATCGGGGAGGCGTCGGTCATAGGCCACTGCGGAGTTGCACAGCGGGCAGTAGGTGATAGATACCGGTACGCCGCCAACGGTGTCGTTCACGATCTCGTGCCAGGTCATGATCTGCACCGGGTAGGCCCTGGTTTCATCGCCGATGGTCAGTGCGAGAACGGGCTCGTTGTCGCCGAGCCAGTCAAAGGAGCCGACCCGCACAAAGGCCGGCTTATCGATCGGAGCGATGCCGTCAGGGGGCACCCCGCCGGAGCGGATGTCATCGGGATCGACGAGCGGCGCGGGGAACGCCGGGTCGTTCGGGTTCTGCAGGGCGGATGGGCCGGACTCTCGAGGGCTAGAGGCCAGTTGCACGACGTCGACAGATTCCCCCTCGCCGACAGAGGCCGTCGGGTCGCTCGTCGAGCAGCCCGCGGCGAGCAGCGCAATGGCGATTACAACGGCGAAGGGTCGACTCATCCACCGTCCGAAACCCGCCCACACACAGGAAGATTCCGCCGATCGGGTTGGCCAATTCCCAGGCGGGGCGGTGTACCGTTGCGGCATGAACTTTGCATTGAAGGCGGTGCATCGCGGTCGCGCGGTGGTTGTAACCACGGCGGTGCTGGCGATGGCAACGCTGCTCCTCGGTGCCCAACCGGCTCACGCGGCGGGAGCGGTGGCAGTCAACACCGCGACCGCCCACGGGGGCGCGCGCGACCTGGGGCCCGGCGGCTCAATGGCGGTCAACTTTCCGCTGATCGACATGGCCGTGACCCCTTCCGGCAACGGCTATTGGCTGGTGTCGTCCGATGGCGGCATCTTCTCGTTTGGCGACGCTGGCTTCCACGGCTCGACCGGGTCGATGACGCTCAACGCCCCGATCGTCGGCATCACCGCTACGCCGACCGGCCGCGGGTACTGGCTCGTTGCATCTGATGGCGGCGTGTTCTCGTTCGGTGACGCCAAGTTCTTCGGCTCCACCGGCGACATCCGTTTGAACAAGGCCGTTACCGGCATGGCCGCCACGCCGACAGGCGATGGTTACTGGATGGTCGCGTCCGACGGCGGGGTGTTCTCGTTCGGGGCCGCCCGCTTCCTCGGCTCCGCCAGCGACATCGCGTTGGCCCGTCCGATCACCGGCATCGCCGCCACTCGCTCCGGCAAGGGCTACTGGATGGTCGGCGACGACGGCGGCATCTTCACCTACGGCGACGCCCCGTTCTTCGGATCGATGGCCGGCCATGACCCCAAGGGTGCGGTCATCGGCATCGCCGCCGATCCCCGCGGGTCTGGGTACTGGATCGTCTCCGCGGGCGGCTACGTCTTCCCGTACGGCGCACCGGCAGCCGGTCATGCTGGCGGACAGGACCGATCTGGTTTCGCACCCACCGTGGGCATCGCGGCCTCGCCGGCCGGTGGCTATTGGTTGGTGCACGGCCAGCGTCGTCAGATCACGAGCGGCGAGCGCGGCCCCCAGGTCTTCGCCATGCAGCGCCGCCTGCAGGAGCTCGGCTACTGGATAGGCGACCTCAACAGTCGGTTCGGCGAACAGACCGTCAAGGCGTTGTGGGCCTTTCAGAAGGTGGAGGGCCTGCCGGTCACTGGGTACGGCGATTACGCCACCATGGATCGCCTCCAGCGGACCCAGCGGCCCGTGCCTCGGTCCGAAACCGGCGATCTGATCGAGATCAACAAGGCCCGCCAGGTGTTGCATATCGTGCGAGGTGGCCGCACCCTCTGGACCTTCCATATCTCGAGCGGCAACGACCAGCCTTATTACTACGAGGGCAAGCGGCAGACCGCCTACACCCCCGTCGGTCGATTCTCGTTCCTGTGGTCGGTCAACGGCCAGGACGACGGTCCGCTCGGATCGCTGTACCGGCCCCGCTACTTCACCCGGTGGGGCATCGCCGTGCACGGGTCACCGTCGGTGCCACTGCACCCGGCCAGCCATGGCTGCGTGCGAGTGACCAACGCCACCATCGATTTCATCTGGGGTGCCAACCTGGCCCCGATGGGCTCTGAAGTCTTCGTCTACTGAGTCCCACGGGGCGCGCGCTGGTGAGGAGCGAGCGGGCCTTCGTTAGCGGTTGCTGAGGAGGCGGACCCGGCGCATGCCGACGGCCACGCCCAGCAACGCCAGGCCGGGGAGCAGCAGGTCGCCGCCGCCGGTGCTCGGGTGTTCGCCGCTGCCCGCCGCTACCTCGCCGGTGCCGCCACCGAGGCCGTTGCCGGGAGCGGTGGTGCCCGTCGTGTTCGAACCAGTCGTGGTGACGGTGGCGCCAGAACCGTCGACCGTCGTGTCGACCGGGGTCGTGTCGAAGGGCGTGGTGTCGACGGTCGTCGGCGCGGTCAGGGGCACCAGCGTCGTCGTTGTACCAACGGCCGTGTCGTCGCCCGCGTCGCCATCAACGACGAAAAGGGAGGCGATACCGGCGACGAGCAGAATGGCGATGGCGGCAGCTAGCGCTTTCAACACAGAATAATTTTCCAGCCTTGGGGTCGGTGCGAGGCGGGGGAACCCACGTCGCGCTGAGCATACCGGCACCAGCCAGCTCCGCCACGGATGCCGCGAAACCCCTGCTACCGGGCTCGGATCGCCTCCGACTTGGGGGAGGAATCCCGCAGACGAGTGGAGCGGGTGACCGGAATCGAACCGGCATCACGAGCTTGGAAGGCTCGTGTTCTAACCGTTGAACTACACCCGCAATGCCCGGCACGGTACCTGTCGGGGAGGGGGGATTTGAACCCCCGACCTCCTGCTCCCAAAGCAGGTGCGCTACCACTGCGCTACTCCCCGGTCGGAGCGAGAGCCTAAACGGCGGGGATGAGGCGCGGCGATCGGGCTGGTCACGGGCCGGTCCCGCAACGGTCGCAGGAAAGTCGCGGCCGACCGGTACACTGCCCAGTCCGTATGAAGTCCACCACCGAGCCCCTCGAGGGCAACAAAGTCAAGCTCTCGATCGAAGTCGACGAGCATGAGTTCGAAGCTGCCGTCGACGCTGTCGTCAAAAAGCTTGCCCGCGAGGTCCGGATCCCCGGCTTCCGCCCAGGGAAGGCGCCCCGTCGGCTTCTTGAGGCGCGCATGGGTAAGGGAGGTCTCCGCCAGGAGGCCTTGCGCGAGTCACTTCCCGAGTTCTACGCCAAGGCGCTGGCCGAGTCGGAGGTGGATGCCATTGCGCCGCCCGAGATCGACATCACCGGGGGCGAAGACACCGGCCCGCTGGCCTTTGACGCCGTGGTTGAGGTCAGACCGCGGGTCAGCATCGCCGGCTATCAGGGCCTGCAGGCCACCGTGCCTGGGTTCGAGGTGACCGACGAAGACCTCGACCGTCAGATCGACCGGTTGCGCCAGCCTTTCGGCAAGCTGAACCTCGTCGACCGGGCCGGGGCACCCGGCGATCACGCGTCCATCAACATCAAGGGCAAGCAGGACGGCAACGACATCGATCAGCTGACGGCCGACGACTTCATGTACGAGATCGGCTCCGGCGGTATCGCGGCCGAGCTCGACGACAAGCTTGTCGGGGCCAAAGCCGGCGACACGGTGCAGTTCACGTCTGACATGGGCGCCGAAGGCGGCGACACCATCGACTTCGAGGTGCTCGTCAACGAGGTGAAAGAGCTCGTGCTCCCAGAGCCCACCGACGAGTGGGCCCAGGAAGCGTCGGAGTTCGAGACCCTGGCTGAGCTCCGCGACGACCTTCGCACCAGGATGGGATCGGTCAAGAAGGTGCAAACCAGCATGGCCATCCGCGACGGCGCCATCGAGGCACTGACCGCGCTGGTGGCCGACGAGCCGCCCGAGCCGCTCGTCAATGCCGAGATGGAAAGCCGCCTCCACGACCTCGGCCACCGGCTCGATGCCCAGGGGGCGTCGATCACCCAGTACCTGCAGGCCACCGGCCAAGATCAGGACACCTTCGTTGCCGAGTTGCGCGAAGGAGCCATCCAGGCCGTGCAGGCCGACCTCGCTCTGCGTGCGCTCGCCGAAGATGAGGGCATCGATGTGACCGACGAAGACGTCGCCCTTGAGATCGAGCGATTGGGTGAGCGGATGGAGCAGTCGCCGGCGCAGATTCGGGCGCAACTTGACCGGTCCGGACAGCTTCCCGCGGTACGCTTAGATATCCGGAAGGCGAAGGCGCTGGCATGGCTCGTGGAGAACGTCGAGGTCATCGACACCGACGGCAACGCCATCGACCGTGACGCCCTGGCACCCACGCCGGAAGAGACCGGCGCGATCGATGGTGCTGCTCAAACGGACACCGACCAGTCCGACCAGTCCGAAGCCGACCGACAGGAGAGCGAGTGACCTTCGACCCCGGGCCCGTGAAGGCCTACAACGCGTGGCTGCCCAATGCGATCGAGGGTCACGGCATGCAGCAGCGGGCCATCGACCTCCCGACCAAACTGCTTGACGAGCACATCATCTTCATGCAGACCGCGATCGACGACACCGTCGCTGCTGCGATCTGCATGCAGATGATCTGGCTGGAGCACAAGAACGACGCCAAGGACATCAGCATCTACATCAACTCGCCAGGTGGTGACATCACCTCGTTGTTCGCCATCTACGACACGATGCAGTTCGTCAAGAACGACATCAGGGTGGTGTGTCTGGGGCAAGCAGCCTCGGCCGCGGCGGTGCTACTGGCGGCTGGCACGAAGGGCAAGCGGTACTGCCTGCCGCACGCTCGGATCATGCTGCACCAGCCGTACGGCGGCGTTGGCGGTCAGGCCACCGACATCGAAATCCAGGCCCGCGAGATCCAGCGCATGCGGGAACTGATCGACCACATCCTGTCGCATCACACAGGCCAGTCGATCGAGAAGGTGAGTCGCGACACCGATCGCGACTTCTACCTCAGCGCCAGCGAGGCCCGTGACTACGGGCTCATCGACGAGGTCATCGAGTCTCGGGAGCTTGCGGCCGTGCCGCAGGCGGCCGGGGTCGGCTGACGGACGGGGGGACGACCAGCGTGGCGAAATTCGGGGACGGTGGCAGTGACATCGTCAAGTGCAGTTTCTGCGGCAAGTCGCAAAAGCAGGTCAAGAAGCTGATTGCCGGTCCGGGTGTCTACATCTGCGACGAGTGCATCGACCTGTGCAACGACA
>JBPCMH010000352.1:0-12442 GCA_051002495.1 Acidimicrobiales bacterium | reverse complement strand
ACCTTGCCCTGGTCGATCGCATACGTGCAGAAGACCACGGCCTTCTTGCCCTTCATCGCCGGTAAGCGCTTCAACCGACCGGCCCGACCGGGGCGCTGCCCGAACATCACGAACCCATCAGTCCATGCGCCCACGGCCACCAGGTCGGCCTGGGACAAGGCCTCGTAGTCGACACGGTTCACGGGGCACACCGTGGCCTGTGCGCCGGCCCGACGCAGCGCTGAGCCGATGCGTTCGGCTGCCTTCTTGGTGTTCCCGGTCAGGCTTTCGTAGATGACGACGACGTTCAATTGTGGCTCCTCCCGGGCGGACTCAGGCGGCAGGCGATGGTGTCCGAATGCCGCATCCGTTCACTCGTTCGCCTCATGCCATTCCCGCGATCATTTTGCGGTCGACGTCGAGCAGGGCGGCGATGCGCTCCGCGCCAGGACCTCGAACTTTCGACGTGATGCCGGCATACGCGGCCTGGTTGAGACCAGCCAGGCGATTCGCTTCCTCGACGGCAGCTTCGATCAGCACGTCGGGGGCGGCGACCCGATCGACATAGCCCGCATCAACGGCTTCTCCGGGCGTGTACACCCGGGCTTCGACCGTGGCTTGCTGCCAGTGGCGCTTCGAGAGGCGCTCTTCAGCGAGCGCTAACGACCAGTCAGGGAGCACCATCCCGATCGCGGTCTCGATGAGTCCGATTTTGAAGGCGCCATCGGCCGCCAAGCGGTAGTGGCCGCTGAGCAACAGCAGCGCGCCCATCGCTACGGCATGACCCCCGGCGGCGACGACCACCGGAAAGGGATTGGCGTAGATGCGACGGGCGAGGTCGCCGCCCGCGGTCACCAGTTCAAACGTCGCCTTCCCGCCCTGGCCCATCACCGCGAGGTCGAATCCCCCGGAGAGCATGCCGGGCCGCCCGGTGATGACGAGCGCGCTGAGATCGTCGGACTTGGCCACCTCGTCGAGACAACCGTTCAGCGCATCGATCACGTCCATGGAGATGGCGTTGGCCTTGCCATGATTCAGCGTCGCGACCCCGACCGCCCCGCTCCGGTCGAACGTGACCTTCTCGTCAGCCATGCGGACCCCTTCCCCCTGTTCTGTGGTGGTCCGAAACCCTAGCCTGCACCCATGCGACCAACCGGTGTCCACCATGTGTCTCTCAACGTCGCCAACGTGGCTGAGGCGACCGCCTTCTATGTCGATGTCCTGGGCTTTTCCCTACGGTCAGATCGACCAGATTTCGGTTTCGCCGGTGCGTGGCTCGACATCGGGCCGCAGCAGCTGCACTTGATTGAAGGTCAGACACCCTCAGCCAACGGCCAACACTTCGCTGTTTCCGTCGACGACCTCGACGCCGCGGTCGACGAACTGCGAGCCCAGGGACTTAAGGTCTCCGATCCGAGCCCCGTCGGTACCGGTCGGCAGGCCTTCCTCACCGACCCGGCCGGCAACGCAATCGAGTTGAACCAACCAGGCCACTAGTCGAAGCCTGCCCGACCGGCCCCAGCCGCGAAGCCTCGGTGGAGCGCGACGCCAAGCCTAGACTTGTCCTCAATCCGGCCCCATGAAGAGGACACCCTTGCTGCTTCAACTCGCCCAGCAATCCGACTCCGAAACCGAGTTGTCGAACGTTCTCGGAACGGGGCTGACCGCGGCGGACTGGTTGGCTGCCGGCGGCATCTTTGTCGGCTCAATACTGGTCGCCCGGGTCGCGCAGAGCATCGCCAGCCGCCTGCTGAAGCGGCAGGACGCCGACGACGCGGTTGTTCGATTCGTCTCCCACATCGTCCGCAACGTTGTTGTGTTGGCCGGGCTGGTCTATGCCTTGGTCACGCTCCAAGTCCGGATGGGCCCTTTACTCGGAGCCGTAGGCATCGGCGGGCTAGCCGTTGCCTTCGCCGCACAGAGCATCCTGGAGAACACCTTCGCCAGCATTCTGTTGCGAACCCGTCGGCCGTTCAGACGGGGGGACGAGATCACGACCGGTAGCCATAGCGGCACCGTCATGGATGTGAACTTTCGCACGGTTGTCATTCGCACCTACGCCGGCGAACGCGTGCTCGTCCCCTGCGCCCTCGTGCTTGGCGAGGGGATCGTCAACCACACGGTGAATGGTTCGCGCCGCTCGACACTGACCATCGGCGTGGCCTACTCCACCGACCTTCGCCACGCCCAGCAACTCCTCGTCGATGCGGCATCCGCGGTCGCCGGCGTCCGACAGATCCCGCCGGTGGAGGCGTGGGTAGAGGAGTTCGCCGACAGCAGCATCAACTTCGCACTTCGCTACTGGCACAACCCCGATCGGGCCACCCTCTGGAAGGTTCGCAGCGATGTCGCCATCGCAGTGAAGACCATCTTTGACGCCAACGGCGTCACGATTCCGTTCCCGCAGCGCGTTGTCGGCTTTGTCTCGACGCCGACCGACGGCGCAGGCGACGCTGAAGGGCCGGGACCGAGCGACGGTTGACGTCGGCATAGGCTGACACCACCAGCACCAGAGGAGCAGCGAACATGGACGTGCAGATCGTCAAGCGGTACTCCACCACCATCCCCGCCGACGACGCGCATCCCTACCGGACCGGCGCTTGGCAGCCGAATCACGTCGAGCTCGACGCAACCGACCTCGAGATCATTGGCGATCTGCCGGAAGACCTCGACGGCGTTTACCTCCGCAACACCGAAAACCCGCTCCTGGATTCGCTCGGTCGCTACCACCCGTTCGATGGCGACGGCATGCTGCATGCCATCCGCTTCGGCAACGGACAAGCCGTCTCGTACCGGAACCGCTTCGTCCCCACGGTCGGACTCGCCGAGGAGATCGACGCCGGTGAGCCGTTGTGGGCCGGTCTCATCGAGCCGCCGACGAGGAGCGTGAAAGACGGCTGGGGTGCCCGCACCCGCATGAAGGACGCGTCGAGCACCGACGTGGTGGTCCATGCCGGTAGGGCGTTGAGCAGCTTCTACCAGTGCGGCGACCTGTATGCCCTCGACCCGGTCAGCCTCGATGCCATCGGGGCCGAAGACTGGCATGACTCCTTCCCCAGCGACTGGGGAGTGTCGGCCCATACGAAGGTCGATGAGGCGACGGGCGAGCTTCTCTTCTTCAGCTACAGCACCGAGGCGCCCTACCTCCGGTACGGGGTGGTTGGCCCCGACCGACAGCTCCGCAACATGATCGACGTTCCGCTCCCCGGCCCTCGGTTGCCGCACGACATGGCCTTCACGGAGCGCTTCGCCGTTCTCAACGACTGCCCGCTGTACTGGGACCCCGACCTGCTCGACCAGGGGTTGTATGTGCCGCGGTTCCACCCGGACGAGCCCACCCGCTTCGCCATCGTCCCTCGGTTGGGCTCGTCGGCTGACATTCGCTGGTTCGAGGCCGAACCCACCTATGTCCTCCACTGGATCAATGCCTACGAGGACGGCGACGAGGTCGTGCTCGACGGGTTCTTCCAGGGCCAGCCCGAGCCGTCCGATCTGCGGGAGGAAGACCGCTGGCGTCGCCAGTTCCGGTTCCTCGACACCCACCGCATGGAGACCCGACCCCATCGTTGGCGATTCAACCTGTCCACCGGACAGACCAAGGAAGAAGATCTCTCCGACACCACGATGGAGTTCGGCATGATCAACGGACAGGTGGGTGGTCAGCAGTACCGGTACAGCTACACCATGACCACCGAACCGGGTTGGTTCCAGTTCGACGGCCTCGTCAAGCACGACGTCCAGACCGGTCGTGAGGAGCGCTACGCATTCGGTCCAGGGGTGTACGGGAGCGAGACGCCCATGGCCCCACGCCCAGGCGCGACCGCCGAAGACGACGGCTATCTCGTGACGTTTGTGTCTGATGTCCCGAACGATCGCTCTGAGTGCCTCGTCTTCTCCGCGGCCTCCATCACCGACGGCCCAATCGCCCGCGTGCGACTGCCCCATCGCATCGCCAGCGGCACCCACGCCTACTGGGCCTCTGGCGACGCCCTCTCACCGCTGTAGACCCGACCCAACCGGGCCGATGTAGACGAAGCACCTATTCATTGGGTCGTGCTTCCGATGATCGCCGTCTTGCCATAGCCCCAGCCGACCGCGATCTCGACCGAGTCACTGTCGGGACATGCCGGCGGCGGCCTCGGCGACATCCGTGCCCGGCGCCGGACGGCTGATGAGTTGGATCTCCACTTCGTGCAGCTGTCCGGTGAAAGTGAACGGTGCGGCATAACGCGTCGAGACCGGCGACCCGTGGTCGTAGCCAATGCTTGCCCCCACCGATGAGATCATCCTCATGAACAAGGACAGGTCGGCCCGGCCAGCACTCGTACCGTCGACTGCGATCTCCGCGCCCCCGACCCGTCCATCTCCGCGGCGCAACCGAACGGTCAACTCGGATCGACCGACCGGCACCGCGATGTCGGACTCCACCAGGGTGTGCACATCGAACGCGTTGTAGTCGAGAACGAGCCGGTCTCCCTGCACGAACACAGACAGCCCCGAGTTCTCCGTGCCCGTGGCGAACAGCACGCCCTCATCGCCGGCTCGACGGGTGATTCGTGCGGTCAGGTCAAAGCTGCGTCCACCGATAGCCGCGGCCGCCTGACCTGGGAGGGGCGACATCGGCGGACGGTAGACGTAGCGCCGTTCGGGCGGATGAGGTGATCCCTCCCTGAACCGCACGCCGAACAGGCCGAGGATCCGGTCATCCAGCGGGAGCACGCCATGACGCTCGGCCTCCACCCACCAAAGATCGATCAGCTTGGCAAGCTTGTCGGGCTCGGCCGCGGCGAGGTCGTCGCACTCAGATGAGTCAATCGAGAGCCGGTAGAGCTCCCACTGCTCGGTGTCGTAGTCGGCCCCGCCTCGTGGCGGCACACGGCCTTCCACTCTCCTGCGATCAGGGCGCGGCTTCCTGCCATCTCGAAGTACTGCACCTGGTTGCGCGACTCAGCATCGGGATCGCCCAGGACGTGCGCGAAGGAGTGCCCGGTGACCGGCAACTGGCTCACCCCCGCGAACTCGGTGGGCGGTTCGATGCCGAGCAAGTCGTAGATGGTCGGAACAATGTCGGCGACGTTGACGAACTGTTTCCGGTGCGACCCGCGCTGGTCATCCGCGACGCCACCCGGCCAGTGCAGGATCATCGGCACGTGCACACCACCCTCGTGGGTGTTCTGCTTGTACCACTTGAAGGGAGAGTTCCCGCACTGGGCCCACCCCCACGGGTAGTTGGTGTGGCTGTGGGGCCCGCCGATGTCGTCGATGCGGTTGATCGCCTCGTCGGGCGTCTCCAGCAAGCCGTTGAAGAACTTCATTTCGTGCATGACACCGAACGGGCCCCCCTCCTGGGAAGCGCCGTTGTCGGCCAGAACCATCAAGACGGTGTTGTCGAGTTGTCCGAGCGAGCGCAGCCCGTCGACGAGACGACCGATCTGGTCATCGGTGTGGTCGAGGAACGCGGCGAACGCCTCCTGCAGGCGGGCGGCAAGCCGCTGCTGGTTGCTCGGAAGATCGTCCCATGCATCCACGCCGGGGTTTCGGGGAGCGAGCTTGGTGCCAGCAGGGATGACGCCGGTCTCGAGCTGCCGCTCGTACCAGCGCCGACGCACGACATCCCACCCCTCATCGAACCGGCCACGATATTTGGCGAGGTAATCGGCGGGGGCCTGGTGGGGGGCGTGGGTCGCGCCGAAGGCGAGGTAGGTGAAGAACGGTCGATCAGGGCGCACGCCCTTGGCGTCGGAGACCATCCGCAGCGCGTGGTCGACGAGGTCTTCGGAGACGTGATAGCCGTCTTCGGGACCTGCCGGCGGCGCCGTCGGGTGGTTGTCGATGACCAGATCAGGATGGAACTGATCGGTCTCGCCCTCGAGGAAGCCGTAGAACCGGTCGAAGCCACGCCCGAGGGGCCAATGCTCGAACGGGCCAGCGGCCGAGCACTGCTCCATCGGCGCGAGGTGCCACTTGCCGACGCAAAACGTGGCATAGCCAACCGACCTGAGCACCTCTGCCACGGTTGCGGCGTGGGGCGAGATGTGGCCGAGTTGGTTCGGGAAGCCAGTGCGAAAGTTTGAGATCGATCGCATGCCGACCGCGTGCTGCGACCGACCAGTGAGGAGCGACGCCCGCGTCGGCGAACAGAGTGGCGTGACGTGGAAGTTGGTGAACTGAAGCCCGTTGGCGGCGAGGGCGTCGAGGTTCGGCGTGTCGATGTCTGACCCGTAGCATCCGAACTGGGCGAACCCGGTGTCGTCAAGGAGGATCACGACGACGTTGGGCGCGTCCTTGCCCGGATGCGGCGCCTCGTCGAACCACGGAGTTGAATCTTGAATCGTGCGACCGATCGCACCTTCAAAGCGGGTAGGTCTCGTCATCGCAGTGATCCCCCTCGTGCCCACGCCGTTTGCGGCAGTCTGGCACTTCAGCGGCTTCGGCTCCCGAGCCACTGGTGTGTCTTTTGTTCAGGTTCTTGCCAATCTGCCGACGATCGGGTGGAATGGACTGCATGACAATCCTCGAGCGTCGACACGGCGACACCTACCAGCTCACCAGCGATGAAGTCGAGCGCTTCGTGCGCGACGGCTACGTGCACCTCAAGGGGGTCCTCAGCGAGGACGAAGTGGCCGAGATCGAGGTCACCTACGACCGGTTCCTGCGCCAGGAGATCAGGGTCGACGGCAAGGACTTCTGCGACATGGCCGGCGACTACGGGCGAGAAGTCGACGACTTCTCAATCGTCAACGTGATGCTCCCCCGCAAGTACCACGAGCCGTGGAAGGACAATATCTACGAGCGCCGCGCCGCATCGATTGCAGCACGGCTCTGTGGTCCGGGCATGGAGCTCGACTACGACCAGCTGCTGGCTAAGCGCCCGTTCAAGGAAGACGCCGTATTCGCCTGGCACCAGGACATGGCCTACTGGATCGAAACCCGTGACACCCGCACGGCCACTTGCTGGCTCGCCGTCGATGACTCGACCGTTGACAACGGTTGCATGCGCTTCGTTCCCGGCTCACACCACGAGCCGATCCGGCCCCATCGTCCCCTGCACGAGGACAGGTCGATTTCTCACACGCTGTGTACCGACGTCGACGACTCGGTCGACCAAATCCGCGACCAGCCGATCAGTCGCGGCGACATCACCGTGCACAACGAGCGGGTACTGCACGGCTCGGGCGGAAACTCCACCGAGGGGTGGCGCCGGGCCTACGTGGTCGCGTTCCGCACCTCCAAGACGGTGGAGCGTGAGCGTGCGTTGGGCTTCACTCACTCCCACAACGACGACCCAGACATCCTACGCACGGTCGGCCCAACCGACTCCTAGGTAGTCGGAGTCGGCAGTCTGGCCTCGGCCCCACGGATCACTTCAGCCGGGGGCATTACCTTCATCGAGATGAGCGAGGGAGCGGGCACGAGCGGGAAGCAGCGACGGGTGGGCGTCGTCGGCCTGGGCATCGGCCAGATGCACGTTTGGTCGTGGCGCCGCATGAAGGACCGCTTCACCCTGGCCGCGGTGAGTGACCTCGATGACACCAAGACCGCTGAAGCTGCTGAGCGGACCGGCGCGGATGTGTGCACGTTCGAAGAGATCATCGGACGGGACGACATCGACATCGTCGACCTGTGCACCCCACCATCGCTGCACCTCGATCAGATCCTCGTCGCACTCGCGGCGGGCAAGCACGTGGTGTGCGAGAAGCCGCTGGTGGCGTCCCTCGCGGCCTGCGACCAGATCGCGGAGGCCGAGGCGGCCAACGCCGGACGGCTCATGCCCATCTTCCAGTACCGGTTCGGGAACGGACTGCAGAAAGTGAAAGCCCTCGTCGACGCCGGCGTAACCGGCCCCGCCTACACCGCAACCGTCGAGGTCGCGTGGCGGCGGCGCGCCGCCTACTACGAGGTGCCATGGCGCGGCCGTTGGGAAACAGAACTCGGCGGCGTCCTGCTCAGCCAGGCCGTCCACGCCATCGACATGCTCACCTACATCTCCGGGCCTCCCAAGCATGTCTTCGCCCGCACTACGACGAGGGTGAACGAGATCGAGATCGAGGACTGCGCCGCGATCTCGCTCGAGATGACTGACGGCTCGCTGGCCACCATTTCCGCAACGCTGGGATCAGACCAGGAGATCACTCGCCACCGGTTCCACTTCGCCAACCTGTCGGCCGAGAGCGGCACGTCCGCCTATGAGAGCTCTGCTGACCCGTGGGACATCCACCCCGACTCGCTCGAGGCCGCGCAGGCAATCGCGGACATTGTCGAGGGCTGGAAACCACGGGCGGAAGGCTGGTGGGGCCAGTTCGAACACCTCGCCGATGCCCTCGATGCCGGTGCCGACCCGCCGGTGACCCTCGCCGACGCCAGGGCTTCTATCGAGCTCATCACTGCCATCTACGACTCAGCCCGCCGAAGGGTCGACGTCGCGCTCCCGTTGGCTCCCGACCACCCCCTCTACCAAGGATGGCTGCCGTGACCGACCTCCCGGGGCCGCACCTCTGGACCTACAACGCCGAGCATCGCAAGCGGCCCAACGTGCACCCGCTGCGCACCCCGTCCGGCTCGGTGCTCACCACGGACGGACCCGAAGATCATCCGTGGCATCACGGCCTTTGGTTCACCATCAAGTTCGTCAACAACGAGAACTTCTGGGAGGAGCACGACGCCTACGGAGTGTTGCGCCACATCGACGACAGCACCGTGCACTGGATCCGCCCCGACCGCGAGACCGTCGTCATCGTCGACAAACGCACGCTGACTCATGTGGCACTGACCGACGACGCCTATGCCATCGACTGGGACATCGCGCTCACCCCGCGGGTAGACGTTGTGTTCGACCGCACACCATTTACGACGTGGGGTGGCTACGGCGGGCTCGCCCTCCGCGGCCAGGGCGGCTGGACCGACACCCGCATCCTGCTGTCGGACGGGACCGAGGTCGAACGGGTGCTCGGCGACCCGGGCGACTGGCTCGACCTAAGCGGCACCGTCGACGGCAACCCGGCGGGTGTGCTGTTCCTGCCTCACCCGGAAAACGAGCGCCACCCGACACCGTGGTACGGCTCGACGCGAGCCGCGACCTCCGACGAGGGCTGGAGCAACTTCGTCAACGCCGCGTTCTTGTGGAACGACGCACTCGCCTGGCCGGCCAACACGCCGCTGCGTTTCCGCTTCCGCGTCGTCGTCCATGACGGCGTGTTCGACGCGGCCCGCTGCGCCGCCGAGTGGACTCGCTATACCGAGGCCAGTGTCTGAGGACACGCGGCCTGCCTTCCCTGGGGCGATCGCCGCGTCGCACCTGCGCGTGTATGAAACGCTTGCCCCAGACGGCCTGGCCGGGGGCACTCCCCACCTGCACACCGCGTGTACCGAGGCCTACTACGTCGTTGCGGGATCCGGATCCGTGCAGACCCTCACCGCTGAGGCTTACCGCGAGGTTCCGCTCGCGGTTGGCGCGTTGTGCTGGTTCACGCCCGGAACTATTCACCGCCTCGTCAACGATGGCGGGCTCGAGATACTCGTGTTAATGCAGAACGCCGGCCTGCCCGAGGCCGGCGACATGGTCATCACCATGCCGCCGGATGTGCTGTCCGACGCGGCGCTCTATGCCGAGGCTGTCACGCTGCCTGAGCACGACCGTACGACGGCCGGCCCGGGAGACGCCGCTCGTATGCGTCGCGACCTCGCCGTTTCCGCGTTTGTCGAGCTGCGCCAGTCCTCAGCCCTTGGAGACACCGAACCACTCGCGACGTTTCATCGTGCCGCAGCTCGCCTCGTCCGACCCCACGTAGCCGCGTGGACAGACCGGTGGGCTGCCGGCCCGATGGCTGAAGCCTTGCGGACTCGGGGGTATCTCGACGCCCTGACCGCGGGCAACGCGACGCACCTGGCGGAGGCGTCGGTGCACCTCATCCCACCGCCCGCCGAGCAGCGCCGGATGGGCTGCTGCGGCACCCTTGGCACCTTCCTGGCTTGAGACCAGCCCGCCCGGCCGCTTCGTCGCCGTCGCGGTCTTCAACCCGCTTTGTGGTTCAGCCCCGGCCGAACATGCGGCGAGAGACCGTCCGGCGATCACTCCACACCCGTGCGACGAACCGCGCCGTAGTAAGTAAGAGCGATCACCTCCGCCACCATGAGCACCAACACCTCGGTCCGCAGCGAATGCAGGCGGCGAATCAGCACGAAGATGCGATCCGACCAATGCTTGGTGCGCCGCGGCATAGCGAACTGATCAAGAACCATGGCAAGCAGCCGAGCGTGTTCCTGCTCCTCCCGCACGAACGATCGCAAGGCTTCGACGTACTGGCCAGGTGAACTGGCCGCGATCGCCGCCGAGATCAGGTGGTCTCCCGTACCGGATTCCCCCAACTGGAAGGTGGCGAGTGATGGCCCCAGATCTGCGACCGCCGCCGCATCAAGGTGCGCTCCATCGATCGCGACGGACCCATGCTGCGCGGTCCGTTGGTCGAACCGCTCCGCCCACTCCTGTGATGTCGCCGTCATCGATCCGCTTTGTCGTGCGAAACGGGGTGCCTCGTGCCCCGTTTCGTACGACAAAGCATCCGGTGAGTTGAAGTTGGCGTCCATCGCGCAAGTTGAACACATCGGCGAGTGCCGCGACCGGTCGCCCCGGCGTCGCTCGACACCGCCGACCGCGGGAGCCGCTCGTGGGACCTGGCCGCCCTTGAAGAGTTGGGCGCGGAGATCGGCGTCTCCCCCGCAGCCATCCAGGCCGCGTGGGTCGAGACGGCAGCGGCGGGCCAGCAACTGCCGTATGCGGAACACCTCGACGACCAAGATGCGACGAACCTCAGCCGGGCGCTGCCCGGTTCGTCCACCGAGGTGCTGGCCGCGATCCGGCGGTGGTTCCTCCAGGCTGGGTTCGAGGAGGCGCGGCACTCCACCACGTCGGCGTTGTTTCTCCGCAAGACGAAGAACAAGCGCCTTCCGGGCATCCGACAGGTGATCGTCGACGTGCACCAAGTGCCGAGCGCCAAGCCGACAACGGTGATCCGTCTCACCCTTGGCCGGTCGCGCCCCGGGCGTAAACGATTCCGGTCCGAGGCCACCGAAGCTATGCAGGGGTGGTCCCTCCTCACCGGCGCGGTCGTGCTCATCACCGAACCCGTTGGTCTAGAGCACGGCCTCATGGCCCTGCCCGTGATCGCCGTTGTCAGCGGCGTCCAAGGCTTGTTCCAGAGCCGCTCGAAGCGACGCCGATTCGACACGGCCAGCGGCTTGGAAGTGGAGGGCCTGCTCGATCTCCTTGAGCATCGAGGCCCCGACGCGATCGAACCGGCGAAGAAACCACCTCCGAAGCCGCTGACTTAGGTCAGAATCAACCGCGAACGACTGACGAACCATGCGGCGCCGATGCGATGCCCCACGCCACGGTCGAGGTCTGGCCCGGCGTCGGTCACTACCCCCATCTCGTGCACCGGGATCGCTTCGTGAACCGGCTCCGCGAGTTCGACTCCGACCTTCGCTGACCATGAGTGAGCACTCACTCATGTAGCCTTTGGCGATGATCAGAACCGCGGGAGGCAGCCGAGCCCGGCCAGCGAGGGCGGCGGCGTTGCCCGCGGAGGAGCGACGAGCGATGATCATCGAGGCGACGCTCGACCTCCTCATCGAGCACGGCGAGATGGTCACCACTCGCCAAATCGCCGACGCCGCGGGGATCGCCGAGGGAACGATATTTCGGGTCTTCGCGGACAAGGACGCGCTGATCGTTGCCGCCATCGAAGTGGCCCTCGACCCCGGCCCGCTCGAGGTCGCCCTGCTGGCGATCGACCGGTCAGTCGAGTTCGAGGAGACGCTTGAGGCCGCGGTCCGTCTGATTCAACAGCGGGTCGTCAACGTATGGCGGCTTGTCTCCGGCATCGGTGCCCGCTTCCACGATCACCTGCAGCGTCCGATGACTGACAGCGACGCCCTGGTCGAGCTGGTGAGTCGAGCCCAGACCCGCTTGTCCGTCGAACCGCAGGTGGCAGCACGTCTGTTGCGAGCGCTGACGCTGTCCACAACCCATCCCATGCTGGCCGGTCAGCCGATGGCCGCGCCAGAGATCGTTCAACTGTTCCTTCACGGCGTCTGCGCCAAGGGAGCTTCCTCGTGCTGATCCGCATCCTGCGCACCCACCTGCGCCCCCACCGTCGACTGCTCATCGCAGTCGTTGTCCTGCAGGCGTTGCAGACCACCGCCGCGCTCACCTTGCCTGCACTGAACGCCCGCATCATCGATGAAGGGGTGCTTCGTGGCAATGTCGGCGTCATCTGGCGCTTCGGCGGGCTGATGGTGGGGTTCAGCTTCGCCCAGGTGATCTTCAATGTGGGCGCGGTCTATTTCGCGGCACGCGTAGCGATGGCCTTCGGGCGCGACATCCGCAACAACGTCTTCCACCAGGTCACCGGGTTCTCCGCTCGCGAAGTCGGAACCTTCGGGGCGCCGTCGCTGATCACCCGCA
>JBPCMH010000351.1:0-9046 GCA_051002495.1 Acidimicrobiales bacterium | reverse complement strand
TGATCGGCCTCCGCGAGGGCCTCGAAGCGGCACTGGTCGTCGGCATCCTCGTGGCCTACCTCGTCAAGGCTGGCCGCCGCGACGGCCTGTCCGCGGTCTGGCTTGGGGTCGGCGCGGCGGTTGGCCTGAGCCTCGCGCTCGGTGCGGTTCTCACGTTCACATCGCGCTCGCTCACCTTCCGAGCCCAGGAGGCCTTCGGCGGGTTCGCGTCGATCATCGCCGTGGTCTTCGTGACCTGGATGGTGTTCTGGATGAGGCGCCAGGCCCGCCACCTAAAGGCCGAGTTGCACGGGAAGGTCGACCAGGCCCTCAACCACGGCAAAGTCGCCTTGATGCTCATGGCCTTTATCGCGGTGGCCAGAGAGGGGCTCGAGACCGCGCTGTTCCTGTTCCCGGCCCTCCGAGCAGCAGGCTCTGGCCTCGGCCCCGGCGCGGGTGCGGTCACCGGCCTGCTCACCGCCGTCGTGCTCGGCTACCTGATCTACCGGCGGGCCGTCCACATCAACTTGGCCAAGTTCTTCACGATCACCGGTGGCCTGCTCATCGTGGTGGCCGCGGGCGTGTTGTCCTACGGCGTGCACGACCTCCAGGAGGCCGCCCTCCTGCCAGGGCTCAAGAACATCGCGTTCGACATCTCCCGCCAGATTCCGCCCAGCAGCTGGTACGGCACTTTGCTCAAGGGCATCTTCAACCTGAGCCCGGTGACCACCTGGCTCGAGTCCTTTGCCTACGTCGCCTACCTGGTACCGACCGCAGTGCTGTTCTTCCGGCCGATATCGACCGCCGGCGCTCCGCCGGTCGACGGCTCAGCCACGTCGACAGCGCACGTTGTCGCTCACTCGTCCTGATCCGTTCTCTGATCCACGTCCCCCTTGCTTAAGGAGTCCCCGCATGACCCGCTTGTTTCGTACCTCCGCGTTCGTCGTCATTGCTTTGATCGGTGCGGCGTGCACCACCGACGACACCGCGTCGGCCATCGAGGTCATCTCGACCAACACTGCATGCAACGCGGCCAAGACCGAACTCGAGGCTGGCAAGCTCACGTTCAAGGTCGTCAACAAAGGTGACAAGGCAACCGAGTTGTACGTCCTCGACGGCGACCGGGTCATCAACGAGGTCGAGAATGTGGGCCCGGGCACGTCCCGTACGATGACCGTCGACCTGCCCGCGGGTACCTACGACCTCGGGTGCAAGCCTGGTCAGAGTGGTCCGTTCATCCGCGAGGCGATCACCATCACCGGTCAGGGCGGCGAAGAGCAGTCAACCAAGTACGACCGCGAGATCGAGTTTCACGCCACCGACTTCGCCTTTGACCTCGCCGCCACCGACCTCAAGAAGGGTGAGCGGATCGAGTTCAAGATGGAGAACGACGGCACCGTTGAGCACGAGTTCGAGTTGTTCGCGCCCGACGGAGAGGAGCTCGGCGAGATCCTGCCGACCCAGCCCGGTGCGACGGGCGAGATGATCGTTGCGTTGGCCGACGCCGGCACCTACACCTTCAAGTGCGGCATCGAAGACCACGCCGCGCGGGGCCAGGAAGGCACCTTCACCGTCTCGTAGTTGCCGTGCTCGCGGGCCTTGCCTCGCCCACTTGAGCGTTCCCACGCCGGCTTGCACGAGCGTGGCTGGCCCCGCACGGTCCGGGTCGGGCAGCGGGCTGCCGGTGCCGAGCAGGGTGACGGCGATCGTCCTCGGCAGCCGATCACGACGTCATCCCCTGCAGCCCAACCAAACCGCGGGCGTGTTCGATCTCGCCCATGTGGCGCAGTCCGTGCTGATAGATCCAGCACTCCGTGGCGTCGAGAACGGTGATGCCGTCGGGGCCGGCCACCCTCGCGCTGTAGGTGCTTGCGACCTGCGCCGGGAACGGTCGGGCGACGACCACTCGGTCGAGCTCGTCCGGGGCCAGGTCGGCCAGCCAGGCCTCCGTGCGGGAGAACACCGCAGCCAGGTAATCCTGAAAAGCTGCGTAGTCGCCGATCCGCTGCGCTTCCATCTCGGTCACCGTGCGGTGCTTGCCGTGGTCGGGCACGGTCATGTCGAGCCTCGCGGCCCACTCGTCGTTCCAAATCGGCGCGGCGCCGGTGATCCCCATGAAGGCGACGTCGATCATGTTCACGATATGGAAGAGGGAGAACGCAATGGGTAGCACCCCTTCGCGCCCGTAGTGGTTCACGTGGTCGATGTTCATCGTCGCCACTGCGTCTTCGTAAAGGGAGTGCATGGCACGCATCCGGCATCGCAGGGAGTCGAGAATGAGGTCGGTCATGCACCCAGTATCACGAGGTGGCCGATGAATCGCACTCGTCAAGCCGGGATGCCATGCTTGAGGCCGTGAGCACGACACAGCCACTCAACCGGCCGGGAGTCACCACGCCCCGGCCCGCAGCGCGGGTCGAGGCCGACGCCGCGACCCGAGCCTTCAGCCTGTCGATGCTCATTTCAGGAGTGCGGTGCGTCCTCGCCTATGTGATTTTCCCGTGGGTGTTGCCCGCCATCGGCCACGCCGGGGGCATCGGCCCCGGCCTTGGTGTGGTCGTCGGCGTCGTCGCCATCACGTCCAACGTCTTCAGCATTCGACGGTTCATGCGGTCCGGCCATCGTTGGCGTTGGCATATCTCGGTCGTTAACGCGTCCGTCATCGGTTTGCTGTCGTACTTGCTAGTGGTCGACCTCCTCGATCTCCTAGGGTGATTTCTCGCCAACCCAAGGGCGTCGCTATCGCCATCGGTGTCTCGGCCGGTGCGGTCGCACTCGGCTTCGGTGAACTGTTTGCGGGGATTGCCGGTACCCCGAAGTCGCCCCTGGCGGTGGTCGGGGGTCGGGTCGTCGACGGTGCGCCCAAGGTCGTCCGCGACGTTGCGATCGATTGGTTCGGGACACGCGACAAGGCCGTCCTGCTCGCGGGGATCGTCGCTGTTGGCTTGGTCCTTGCCGCCGGCGTTGGCTTGCTGGCTCGCCGCCGCCTCGAACTGGGATTGGCGGCACTTGCCGGGTTCGGTGCCATCGGGGTCGCCGCCGCCCTCGTCGAACCCTCGGCTGGAGCGGCCGCGGTGGCTGCCCCTGCGCTTGCCGGCGTGGTCGGCATCGCATCGCTGTGGTTCCTGACCGCTGTGCTGCTTCCGCTGCCGCACGAGGTTCCCGAGCCGGAGTCCGATCCTTCGATCGGAGGCGCGGCTACTGGCGAGGTGAGTCGGCGGCGGTTCCTCGCGCTCACCGGAGGGGCGGCAGCGCTGGCGGTGAGCGCCGGCGCGGTCGGACGTCTGCTGCAGAGCCAAGGGCGGGCTGCGGCGTCGCGTTTGGCCGTGCTGTTGCCGATTCCCCGTCGTCGGCCCGCACCGGTGCCACCTGGCGCAGAGCTGGGCCTCAACGGCTTGAGCCCAGTCATCACGCCGAACCGGTCCTTCTACCGGATCGACACCAGCCTGTTCGTCCCGCAGGTGACCACGGAAGGGTGGTCGCTCCGGATCCATGGGATGGTCGACCGCGAGATCCGACTGTCGTATGACGACCTGCTGGCGCGAGATCTCGTCGAGGTCGATATCACCTTGGCGTGCGTGTCGAACGAAGTCGGCGGCGGTCTGGTCGGGAATGCCCGCTGGTTAGGAGCGCCGCTATCGCAGTTGCTGGACGAGGCCGGGGTCCAGCGAGGAGCCGACCAGATCGTGGGCCGGTCCGTCGACAACTTCACCGCCGGTTTCCCCGTCGGCGCGGTCGACGACGAGCGTCCGGCGATCGTGGCCGTCGGCATGAACGGTGAGCCACTCCCGCTTCGCCACGGCTTCCCCGCCCGGCTCGTCGTGGCCGGTCTCTACGGATACGTCTCGGCCACCAAGTGGCTGGCTGAGATCGAACTCACCCGCTTCGACCGCTTCGACGCCTACTGGATCCGGCGCGGCTGGGCCGAGCAGGCACCGGTGAAGACCATGGCCCGCATCGACACCCCGCGGTCGAGTCGAGGGCTCGTCGCTGGCTCGTTGCCGGTGGCGGGCGTTGCCTGGGCGCCGACCCGCGGCATCGCTGGCGTCGACGTGCAGGTCGATGATGGGCCGTGGGAGGCAGCACAACTCGCCGAAGCCATCAGCGACGAGACCTGGCGTCAGTGGGTCTTCGAGTGGCAGGCCACACCCGGGAAGCATCGGCTCCGCGCTCGGGCGACCGACGGTGAGGGTACGACCCAGACTGAGGAGCGAGCCGAGCCGTTCCCCGACGGCGCGACCGGTTGGCATTCGGTCATCGTCGACGTTGGCTGACCGTCACCTGGGGGCTGACAGCATGTCGCGCCGACGATGGATGGTTATATCTGCGCACTGGAGTTGGGTCCTTGAGCGGCGCGAGCGAACGTCGGAGCGGCACGGCATGCTGGAGAGGTGACCGAGACGGCCGCGAACCCAGATCCCTCGGCGGGCGCCCCCTGCCTTGACGCGCCTTCGATGTTCGAGCGCGTCCACCTCGACGAGACCTCCTGGGTCGACGTGGCGCGGGGGTGGGTCGCCGAGCCGGACGAGGTGTACGCCGCGCTCCGCGATGACGTCGCCTGGCAGTCGAGCAGGCTCTTTCGCTATGACCATTGGGTGGAAGAACGCCGCCTTGGTGCTTCGTGGAGGCCGGGTGTTCCGTTGCCTCACCAGACCATCGCGGACGCTCACCGTGCGCTTCAGCGCCGGTACAAGGTGCAGTTCCGAGGGTTCAGCATGTTGCACTATCGCGATGGCCGCGACGGCCAGGCCTTTCACCGCGATACCGACATGCGCTGGCTGGATGACACGGTGATCGCCATCTTGTCGTTCGGCGCCCGTCGGCCCTGGTTGCTTCGGCCGCGAACCAGCCGACACACGCTCCGCGATGACCGAGGCGCCACCCACGATCTCGCTCCAGGGCCAGGCGATCTGCTCGTCATGGGCGGTCGGTGCCAGGCCGACTGGGAGCACAGCGTTCCCTATCTAGGCGGGCGCGCCGTCGAACCGAGGATCTCGATCCAGTGGCGACACGCGTTCAAGCGCGGGAAGCCCTTCGTCGGGGCCTCGTACCGTGCACCGCTCACCTACGGTCGTGGATGACCCGGAGGACCTCGTGACCAAGTTGCCATCATGCTGATCGACATCGCCCGGTTCCGCCTCGCCGAGGGCGTCGATGAATCCGCGTTCTTGTCAGCCGACGAGGCGGTCCAAACCCAAGCCATCCCGAACCTGGCCGGGTTCGCCCGCCGCACCACCGCCAGAGCGGAGCGTGAATGGGTGGTGATCACGCATTGGTTCGACCTCGCCGCCGCGGTCGATGGCACCGCGGCGGTAGACGAACATCCGGCCGGGGTGGCGTTCGCGGCGTGCATCGACCCTGGCGCGTGGACGTGGCAGCGGTACGAAACGCTCGACTGACCAGCGTGGCCTACTGCTGAACCAACATCACCCGGTTGCCGTCGGGGTCGTCGATGCCGGCCAGCGACGGGCCCCCGGGGACGTCGAACGGTTCGACGGCGGCGGCACCGCCCAGTTCTCCGGCTCGGTCCAGCGTTGACCGCAGATCAGCTACCTGGATGTACAGCACGACGGCGTTGTGGTCACTGCTGCGAATGTGGCCGGCCGGGCCTGGTTCCGGGCCGCCGAGGCCGACACCGATCGACATGATCGGGCCTTCGTCGATTTTCCAGTTGAACAGGGCGGCGTAGAAGGCTCGTAGTCGATCCGGGTCGGTCGACTCGATCTCCCAGTGCACCACCGGCCGCGGCCAATCGGGCATGTGCTGGATCCTCTCGTCGACTTGGACGCTACGGCCTAAGGGACCACGGGAGGTGCAGGCGCGGGCGAGCGGCATCTATTGCCAGGCTGTGCCTTGCTTTCTACGAAGGCCGACGCTGCCGCGGCAACCTCGGAGACACAGAGGAAGCGGTTCCGAAAGGTGGCGGCAGAAGAGCTGCGCCACCACAAGGGCTTCGTGACCCGGCTCGAAGCGCTCGGCGCCGACCCCGAACGCGCGATGCGGCCGTACCGGGAGGCCCTCGACGCCGACCCCGCGGCCAAGCGGCGAGCGGCCGAGGGGGCCAGGCGGATGATCGTGCACATGCTGTGGAGCGGACGCCGCTCGGCCAGCCCGATGGTCGCGTTCGTGCGCCTCGGCAAGGTGCCTGAGCTGTTCGCCGCGCTCGCCGGCGGGCATGCGCGGCGGATGCGTGCCGTCGGCCTCGGCCCGTTGGGCCTTCCGTTGCTCGTTCGCTGAGCGGAAGCCAAGCCGTTCGGCATACCTGATCGGCGTCCGTCCACCTGTCATAGTCGAGCCATGGTCCGCGCGCGCCCCGTCGACACCATGGGCTGGCGCGAGTGGGTATCGCTGCCCGAGCTCGAGATTGGCGCGATCAAGGCCAAAGCCGACACCGGGGCGCGCACGTCGTCACTGCATGCTTTCGGGGTGGAGTGGTTCGAGGTCGACGGGGCGCCCTGGGTTCGCTTCGAGGTGCACCCCGTCCAGAGGACGCGTTGGGCCGCCCGCATGGTCGAACTACCCGTGATCGCTCGCCGAAAGGTCAAGAGCTCGACGGGCCACGTGCAGGAGCGGCCGGTCATTCGCACCAAAGTGTGCCTCAACGATCGCACCTGGCCAATCGAGATCACCCTGACTGACCGCGACGAGATGGGCTTCCGGATGCTGCTGGGCCGGGCCGCCCTTCGTCGGAAGTTCCTCGTCGACCCCGGTCGCTCCTTCCTCATGTCGGATCCACGCGGTGGCTCGTCGTAACGGCGCCAAAGCGGTCACGATCGCCGGGACGGAGGTTCGTCCCGGTTGCCGGACCGACTTGGTGCTGACGCCGGCGCGGTTGCCATCAGGAGGATGGTTGGCCATCCCAGTGGTCGCCATGCACGGCAAGAGAGCTGGCCCCACGGTGTGGCTCAGCGGGGCCATCCACGGCGACGAGGTCTGCGGCGTCGAGATCATCCGCCAGGCACTCAGCCATCTCGACCTCAAGTCGATGGCCGGAACGGTGTTGGCCGTACCTGTCGTCAACGTCCCAGGGTTCGCCAGCGGTGATCGCTACCTGCCGGACCGGCGCGATCTCAACCGCTCGTTCCCGGGGTCGACCCGCGGGTCGCTTGCCTCGCGGTTCGCTCACACTTTCATGACTGAGGTGGTCGAACGTAGCGAGGTCGGCATCGATCTCCACACCGGTTCCGATCACCGAGCCAACCTGCCCCAGATCCGGGCCGACCTCGACGATGAGCTCACCCACGAGCTCACCGAGGTGTTCGCTCCTCCCGTGGCCCTGCACGCGCGGCTGCGAGACGGCTCGCTTCGTGAGGCGGCGGTTCGCGCCGGTGCCACGACCCTCCTCTACGAAGGAGGGGAGGCATGGCGCTTCGACGACGACGCGGTCGCCTCAGGTGTTGGTGGCGTAACGAGAGTGCTGCATCACCTCGGCGTGTTGCCCGAGCCGGTGACCGACGTGGCGCCGCCGAGTGAGACACGATTCCTGCGGAAGTCGTCGTGGCTACGCAGCCCGAACAGCGGGGTGGCTCGGGTGCTTGTGAAGCTCGGCGACAACGTCGTCGTAGGCCAGAACATTGCCGTCGTCGCCGACGCCATCGGAAGCAAAGAGTCGGTCGTCCACGCGCGGCGGAGCGGCGTCGTGATAGGTCGCAACGAGCGGCCGGTGGTGCACGGGGGCGATGCCTTAGTTCACATCGCCCATGTGAACGGTTCCTACAGCCGTTAGCCTCGTCATGTGAAACTTGGCATCCTCTCCCGCGCTCCGCGTTCCTACAGCACACAGCGCCTGCGAGCAGCCGCCGAAGACCGTGGCCACAAAGTCAAGGTGTTGAACACCCTTCGGTTCGCCATCGATCTTTCGTCGTCTGATCCCGACCTCCAGTTCAGAGGAAGGCCGCTGTCGCATTACGACGCGGTGCTGCCCCGGATCGGCGCCTCGGTCACCTACTTCGGCACCGCCGTGGTCAGACAGTTCGAACAGATGGACGTCTACACCCCGAACACTGCGGCCGGTATCTCCAACAGCCGCGACAAGTTGCGGGCCATCCAGATTCTGTCTCGGCACGACATCGGCATTCCGGGGACCTCGTTCGTGCGAGATCGAGCTGACGTGCTGCCGGCGATCGAGCGGGTGGGTGGCGCACCGGTGGTGATCAAGTTGCTCGAAGGCACTCAAGGCATCGGCGTGGTCCTCGCCCCTGACACCAAGGTGGCCGAAGCGATCATCGAAACCCTCCAGGCGTCACGGCAGAACGTGCTGATTCAGAGCTTCGTCGCCGAGAGCAAGGGGCGTGACATTCGGGCCATGGTCGTCGGCGACCGAGTCGTCGCGGCCATGCGGCGCGTTGCTCAGGGCGATGAGTTCCGATCGAACGTGCACCGGGGTGGCGTCGCCGAGCGGGTGGAGGTGGATGAGGAGTTCCAACGAACTGCAGTGCAGGCAGCGCAGATCATGGGGCTGCGGGTGGCCGGTGTCGACATGCTCGAAGGCAACGACGGCCCGCTGGTGATGGAGGTCAACTCCTCCCCTGGCCTGGAAGGAATCGAGGCGGCCACCAAACTCGACGTCGCCGGGGCCATCATCGACTTCATCGCCAATCAGGTCGACTTCCCCGAACTCGACATCAGACAACGGCTCACGGTCAGCACCGGCTACGGAGTCGCCGAACTCCAAGTCAGGGCGGCTTCGCCCCTCGTTGGGAAGACCATTGGCAGTTCTGGGCTGCGCGACAGCGACATCACGGTTCTCACCCTGAACCGGGGATCGACCGTCATCCCCAACCCCCGCACCGACCGTGTGCTCGAGGCCGACGATCGGCTCTTGTGCTTCGGTCGGCTCGACGCCATGCGCGACATGGTTCCGGCTCGACGCCGCCGCCGGTCCAAGGTGAAGCGTCTCCCGGCCGACGCCAACCCAACTCCAAGCTGAGTCGAAGACCCGTCGTTTTGAGAGGACAAGCATGACCGACACCGACCGTGCGCCGGTCGCCGACTGGGCGACCGACTCCGATCACACGCACCCGGATTACGCCGCCAACGCCCCAGAGATCTGGGACAGCCTCAGGGA
>JBPCMH010000350.1:0-17302 GCA_051002495.1 Acidimicrobiales bacterium | reverse complement strand
GGTCTGCTCCCCTGGAGCGTGCTCGGCCCCCTGGAGGGCCTCGGCGATGCTCATCGGTAAGATAATAGCGCTGTTATCCCTGCTGAGGCCAGAGAAACCTTCGCGACCTGCCTACGCTGGGTCCATGGCACCGCCAGCCGCAACGAGCCCACGGTGGTGGCTGATCACACCTGCTGAGTCTGAGGACGCCCAGCGGCGAGTCGCCGGCGCCCTCCACGGCCGAGGCCTCATGGCCGGTGATCGCGTCGCTTTCGTATTGCCCACCAGCCCTGATCTGTTGGCCGCGGTGCTCGGGGCGCTCCGGATTGGCATCATTCCGGTCCTGCTGAACGCCACCCTCCTCCCCAACGAGATCGCCGAACTCATCGACGACGCCTCGCCCAGCATGGTCATCCGTGACGAGGCCTCTTTGCACTCGTTGCTCGACGGCGACCAGGCGGAGCTCGCGCCGGTGCCCTTGGGCCGACCCATGCACTACACCTCGGGAACGTCGGGTCGTCCCAAGGGTGTCGCGTCTGGGGTGATGTCGGAGTCGGACGCCATGGCGTTGTTCGATGACGAAGCCGCTCTCTGGGACCCGCAACCCGCCGACGTGCACCTGATGGCCTCACCGATCTACCACTCGGTCGCGGTACGGCTCGCCGCGGTGCATCTCCTGCGGGGCGCCAGCGTCGTGCTGCTTGAGCGATTCGAGGCAGACACCTGGCGGACGGCAGCCGCGTCATCTGATGCCACGGGAGGCTTCATGGTGCCCGCTCACTTGCAGCGCATCTTCGCCTCGGGCGGCCCCGGCCCCCTGCCCCGTTTCCGTCGCCTGATTCACGCCGGCTCTTCCATGCCGCCCGCGGTGAAGGAACAAGCGTTCGCCGCGTTCGGTGACGATGCAGTGTGGGAGTTCTATGGCTCGACCGAAGGGCAGTTCACGGTGTGCTCCCCCGACGAGTGGCGACAGCGCCCCGGCACGGTTGGTCGAGCACGTCCAGGGCGAGCGCTGCGCGTCGACGACGACGGCCAGATCTGGTGTCGCACGCCGAGCTTCGCCCGGTTCGAGTACTGGCGCGACCGCGAGAAGACCGATGCCGCCTGGCGCGGCGACGAGTTCACCGTGGGCGACCTAGGTCGACTCGACGACGATGGCTACCTGTTCCTGGACGGCCGCAGGGACGACCTCATCATCAGCGGCGGCGTCAACGTCTACCCGGCTGAGGTCGAGGCCGTGCTCGCCCGGTCGCCTGGTGTCGATGAGGTAGCCGTTTTCGGACGACCCGATGACCGGTGGGGCCAGCGGGTCTGTGCCGCGGTCATCGGATCCGCCACGGTTGAATCGCTGTCCCGCGCCGCGGCCGAAGCGCTTGCTCCCTACAAGCGGCCAAAGGAGATCCACGTCGTTGCCGACCTACCGCGGACGGCTACCGGCAAAGTACGTCGAATGGATATCGCCGCCCATCTCGGATTGGAGCGCTGACCCGGTGGACGGACGGTTCGCGCCGAGCCCGACGGGTCCACTCCATCTCGGCAGCCTCCGCACGGCGATGCTGGCGTGGTTGTTCGCCCGGTCGGAAGGCTCGCGCTTCCTGCTGCGAGTCGAAGATCTCGACCGAGTCGCCTCCCGCTCCGAGCACGAGGCCAGCCATCTGGCCGACCTCAAGTTGCTCGGTATCGACTGGGACGGGGTGCCCGTTCGCCAGTCCGAGCGGCTCGATCTCTACCGTGACGCGCTGGCCGACCTTGAGCGGGCCGGGCTGTTGTACTCGTGTTACTGCACGAGGCGGGAGATCGCCGAAGCCGTCACCGCCCCCCATGAGGACATGCCGGAGGGGGCCTACCCCGGGACCTGCCGAGGTCTCGATCGGCAGGCCCGCCGCGACCGCGAGGCCGAACGGCCCCCGGCCCGCCGGGTGATCGCCGAGGCCGCGCCCGCGGGTGCGACCGACCGTTTACGAGGTTGGGTCGGCGGCGTCGTCGACGACTTCGTGGTTTGCCGAAATGACGGTATGCCGGCCTACAACCTCGCGGTGGTGGTCGATGACGCGGAGCAGGGCATCGAAGAGGTGGTGCGGGGCGACGATCTGCTGTCGTCGGTCCCCAGGCAGGCGTGGCTGGCTTCCACCCTCGGCTACGCCGCGCCGGCTTATGCGCATGTGGCGTTGGTCGTCGGCGACGATGGGCATCGTCTGGCTAAGCGACACGGCGATGTCACGCTCCGCGATCTCCATGCCGAGGGGTGGCCTGCAGAGGCCGTCAGAGACCGCCTGCTCGACTCGGTCGGGCTGACACCGGGCCCTCTACCGGAAGTGGCGGCCACCTTCGAGCCGACCCGCCTGCCCGACGCACCAACGGTTCTGAGCGACATCATCAGCGGTCGCAGCATGAAAAGATGAAATGAACATTGTTATTCCCGACCATTTCCGTATGATTTCAACTATGGCGGAATCACTCAGAGAGCGTAAAAAGGCGCGAACTCGGTCGGACTTGGTGCGTGTGAGCCAACGACTGTTTAGCGAGCAGGGCTTTGCGGCCACCACCCTCGAACAAATCTGTGAGGAGGTCCAGGTCGTCCCCCAGACGCTGCTGCGCTACTTCGATTCGAAGCACCGGTTGGCGCTGGCCCCCCAGTACGACTCGTTTGCGGAGTTTGAGCAGGAGGTCAGACCCGCAGCCCGGCCGCTCGACGTGCTCAGCATGTGGCGGGCCTTTGCGATGCGACGTGCCCGGCAGGCCGAGCTCGACCCCCGACCACTCCGTCTGGTGCACGACACACCAGAGTTGCGCAACGCCGAATTCGACGTGTTGCGGCGGTACGAGGACCTCTTGACCGAGTGCTTCGCCACCGAGGCCGGCGACGACGAGGCCGCGGCGCTCGACGCCCGCTTGTTGGCCTGCACGCTCGTTGGCGGCGACCACGCCATGTACGTCGAGTGGCTGGCGGCCGGGGCAACCGGCCCGCTCACCGAGCGGGTTAAGGCAGTCGTCGATCGGGCCGTTGAGGCGTTTCCTCGCTCGGTGACCAACACCGGAACGCCCGCCTCAGCTCAGCCGTAGATCGTCCGCGTCACCCACTCGGCAACGCAGGCCGGGCGATCTTCGCCCTCGATCTCGATGGTCATCGTCCTCGTCATCTGGATCGTGTTCGGATCCTTCAACTGCACGTCGGACAGGACGCTCGCCACCCGCACCCGGGAGTTGACCTTGACCGGGCTGATGAACCTCACCTTGTCGAAGCCGTAGTTGATGCCCATCACGACACCCTCAAACCACTCCGGCTTTCGCGGCAGGCTCCCGGCAAGGTGGGTGAGCATCGACAGGGTCAGAAACCCGTGGGCGATCGGCACCTTGTATGGCGAAAGCTGGGCTGCCTTCTCCGGGTCGACGTGGATGAACTGGTGGTCGATCGTTACCTCGGCGAAGGCATTGATCCGCGGCTGGTCGATCTCGAACCACTCGCCGGTGCCCTCGGCGTCGCCGACGGCGGCCTTCATCTGGTCGTAGGCCTTCTCTGCGTTCGTTGCCACGGTGACTCCCTTGTCCGGTGTTCGCGCCCGCGACCGTACCGCGGCCGGTCACCAATCGCCGTCGAAGGTGATCTCGACAACGGTGGCGACCTCGTCGATGTCCGATGCAGCAATGGGCAAGGTCAGCTCGCCGCGGGGATCCGGACTGCCCAGTTGATCCGCGATGGTGGCCCTCCCGCGCCAACTCAGCGCAGCACCAGTGCCCACAACCCGCGCCGACTTGACCCGCTTGATGGGGACGCCGCGAAGGACCACCGCCTCATACGGTCGCATGATGGCGTGGAGGTACAAGGCGTTATCACGTCGCGTCGCCGGTCCATAGAACTGCCCTGGCTCAAGCGCGGCGCTGGTGCCGATCACCGCGTCTCGATGACGATCCATCCACCGAGCCACCTGCTCGAGGCGTTCGATCTGCTCCGCGGGCAAAGCGCCCGTCGGGCCAGGGCTGACGTTGAGCAAAAGGTTGCCGCCCTTGCCTGCCACCTCCGTCAGCATGTGCACCAGTGAGCGAGCGGATAGGTAGCGGTCGTCGTCGGGTACGTAGCCCCACGACCCGTTCATCGTGAGGCACGTTTCCCACCACCCGTCCGGAGCGTGGAGCGGCACGCCCTGTTCTGGGGTTTCGTAATCGCCAAACCCGGGCAGCCGGTCGTTGATCACGATGTCAGGCTGGAGCGACCGGATGTGCGACGCGAGTTCGGAGACCCTCCACTCCTCGACCGACCGCTCCCATTGTCCGTCGAACCAGAGGAGGTCGATGGTGCCGTAGGCAGTGAGCAACTCCTCGATCTGGCCGAAGACATCAGCCATAAACCGGTCCCATCCCTCGGCGTCGCTCCGCCGACCCAAGTAGCGGAGGTACGGACGATCGTCGTCGGTGAAGGCTGGGTAGTCGGGGTGATGCCAGTCCGGCAGCGAGAAGTAGAAACCGACCCGCAGACCAGCGGCCCGGAAGGCCTCGACATATTCGGCTACCAGGTCGTCCCCGTCGTACGCGGATTCGCGGATGGTGAAGTCGGAGTGCCGGCTCGGAAACATGGCAAATCCATCGTGGTGCTTCGTCGTGAACACCGCGTATTGCATGCCAGCGCGCTTGGCCAGGTCGGCCCACTCGCGCGCCGCGCCCGGCTCTGGCGCGAACGCTTCGAACCCGTCGTAGTAGTCAGCGACCGGCACTTCGCCCCCGGCGATCAGGTCACCGAAGCCGCCAACCAGCGGCCACGACATCTCCCAACCGCGGCGGCTGACCGGCGACCAGTGAATGAACATGCCGAACCGGGCCTCACCAAACCACCCCCGCGGATCCCCAGTCACGTCTCACCTCCCGTCCGGACCGCTCGGCCCGCGGTCAGTGTGACACGTCGACCGTTGGCGCTGCCGGGGTCGCGCTGTTCCCTGCAGGCAAGACCACTCGGAAGGTGGCTCCTTCACCGAGCACGCTCTCGACCTCGGCCCGACCGCCGTGTGCGCCAGCGATAGCCGCCACGATCGCCAACCCCAAGCCGACCCCACCTTCGGCTCGGCTCCGGGAGGCGTCCGCCCGATAGAAGCGCTCGAACACGCGCTGCCGGTCCTCCTCGCTCAGACCAGGCCCACGGTCGACGACCTCCAAGGTTGCTTCCTTGCCGGTCACCCCGACACGGACAATCACGGGGTGATCGGGCGGGGTGTGATGCAGTGCGTTTCCTACGAGGTTGGCCGCCACCTGCCGGAGGCGAGCATCGTCGCCCATGACGCTCACCTCGCCATCGGCCTCCACCACCACAGTGCGGTCGGGGTGAACAACGCCGGCGTCGGCGACCGCGTCTCTGCCCAACCGCACGAGGTCGACGGGCTCACACTCGAGGGGACGGCCTTGGTCGAGTCGGGCGAGGAGGAGGAGGTCGTCCACGAGCACTCCCATGCGCGCGCTCTCCTCTTCGATACGGCGCATCGCCTTGGCCAGATCCTCAGGCCGGCTCGCGGCCCCCCGGCGGAACAACTCCGCATAGCCCCGAATCGAGGTCAGGGGCGTACGAAGCTCGTGGGACGCGTCGGCCAGGAACCGGCGCAAGCGGTCCTCCGAGGCCTGCCGTTCGGTGAAGGCCTGCTCGATCTGGGCGAGCATCTCGTTGAGAGCAAGCCCGAGCCTGCCGATTTCGGTGTTGGGCGCGGCATGCTCGACCCTCTGGCTCAGGTCGCCAGCTGCGATCGCTTCTGCCGTCGTCTCGATCCGTGCCAGTGGCCGCAGGCCAAGGCGCACGAGCCACCACGAGACGCCGCCCAACGAGATCAGCACCCCGATGGTCACCAACGCCTCGACGGCCACCAGTCGATCGAGCGTTCGGTCGACATCATCAAGCGGCACCGCAACCACCAGCACCGCGCCCCTCGCATCGGAGGCAACAACCCGGAACCTCGTCGACCCGTCGACAGACCCGGTGGAGAACGCAACGTCGTCGGCAGTGATCTCGGTGGGGAACGCCGGGACCGGATTCGGCACCTTGTCGTCGTCAAAGCTGACCGCTCCCAGCACAGTCCCATCGGGTGACAGCAGGGCTCCGTAGGTGCCGGGAGCCAGCGCCGACGGCCCGGCTGGCACCGCGCCGAAGCGAGGCCCGCGCCGACCGTCATCGACCGCCCGGAGCACCACTGCCCGTGCCGCCAAAAGCTGTTGGTCGGTCTGGTCGTAGAGGTAGTCGCGCAACTGGGTGTAGATGAGCGCGTCGGCCATCACGAGGCCGCCGGCCACGATGACCAACAGCCCGATCAGGAGCCTGCTTCTCAGCGAGACCCGTTCGATCACGAGCGCGGCTGGCGCAGGCTGTAGCCGGCGCCGCGGATGGTGTGGATGAGTGGGGGTCCGAGCGTGTCGATCTTCTTTCGCAGGTAGCTGATGTAGGTCTCGACGATGTTGCCGTCGCCACCGAAGTCGTACTCCCAGACATGATCCAGGATCTGCGCCTTCGAGAGCACCCGCCGCGAGTTGAGCAACAAGTACCGGAGGAGCTTGAACTCGGTGGCGGTCAAGTCGATCGGCGTTGACCCTCGGAACACTTCGTGGGTCTCCTCGTCGAGTTCGAGGTCGGCGAAGGCCAGCGTGGCCGAGGCGTCCGCATCTCCGTCGACGCGCCGCAGGACCGCCCGAATCCGGGCAAGAAGCTCCTCAAGGCTGAAAGGCTTGGTCACGTAGTCGTCTCCCCCCATGGTGAGGCCGCGCACCTTGTCCTCGGTGGCGTCCCTGGCCGTGAGGAACACGACCGGTGTGCGCCGACCGTTGTTCGCCAACCGACGGGCGACCTCGAAGCCGTCGAAGTCGGGCAGCATCACGTCCAAAACGATGAGGTCGGGTCGGAACTGCTCAACGGCTTCGACCGCGCCCCGGCCATCGTTCGCCACCCGCACTTCGAACTTCTCGTACCGCAGTGCGGTCGCGACGAGATCGGTGATGTTCACCTCGTCATCGACCACGAGAACGCGGGGGCCGTCAGCCATCGATCTCCCTTCCGTCCCATTGTCGGTCACAAACCTGGGAGATCGCTGTGAACATCCTGAGCAAAAGCTCAGTGGACGGGCTGTTCCCCTGCGGCATGGGCATCCCAGGTTCGGACCATGTCCGCGTACTGACCGCCCAGCGCAACGAGTTCTTCGTGTGACCCGAGCTCGATGATGCCGCCGTCGTCGACGACCGCGATCCGGTCGGCCCGCATCGCCGTGGCCAACCGGTGGGCGATGATGATCGCGGTTCGGCCCTCGAGCAAGACATCGAGGGCGTGCTCGATCTTGGCTTCGGATCGGAGATCGAGGTTGGAGGTGGCCTCGTCGAGCACGAGAACCCGCGGCGAAGACAGGAAGGCCCGAGCCAGCGCCAGCAGCTGTCGCTCACCGGACGACAGCGACACGCCACGTTCGTGGCAGGGGGTGTGGATGCCATCCGCTAACCGCTCGACGAGGTCATCGATACCGACGGCGCGGCACGCGGCCATGACCTCGTCGTCAGTGGCGTCCGGGCGAGCGAAGGCGATGTTGTCTCGGATCGAGCCGCCGAACAGGAACGGCTCTTGGGGGACGATCCCGAGCTGCTGGCGCAACGACGTCAGGGTGACGTCGCGCAGGTCATGGCCGTCGAGCAACACCTCGCCTGCGCCGGGGTCGTGGAACCGCGTCACCAGTTTGGCGATGGTCGACTTTCCCGCTCCGGTCTCGCCGACCAAGGAGAAGGTCTCGCCGGCCGTGATATGCAGGCTGACATCACGGAGAACCGGGCGGTCTGGCGAGTAGCCGAACGTGACCTTGTCGATCACGATGTCGCCGCTCAACGGCGGCAGGTCGACCGCGTCCGGCTTCTGCGCAACCGTTGGTTCGGTCTGCAGGAGGTCGCCCAACTTGCGCACCGACGCTTGCCCCTTCTGGAAGGTGTCATACAGCTGGACGAGTTGCTGAATCGGGGCGAAGAACGTGTTCAGCGACAGGACGAACGCGGTCAGCTCTCCGAGCGACAACTGGTTCCGCAGCACCATGTTGCCGCCGATCAACAGGACCAGCATCTGGCCGAAGATGCCAATGACCTCGGCGATGGGGCCGTAGATGGAGCCGACCACCGCGGTGTAGTCGTTGGCCGAGCGATACCGAGCGGCGACGTTGCGATGCTCGACGATGTTGTGACGCTGCCGGTTGTGGGCGGCGATGATCCGAATCCCGGACAGGCTCTCCTGCAAGTGCGACAGCAACTCCGAGATCCGGTCGCGTACTGCGTCGTAGCCACGATCGCTGGCCCGGCTAAACCAGATAGTGAGAACGACCATGCCGGGAACGATCGCCACCAGGGTCACCAGTGCCAACGCCGGGTTGTAGAAGAACAACACCCCAGCGACGAAGAACATGGTCAGGCCCTGCACCACCATCTGCACCAGGCCCTCCTGGAAGAGCTGGGTGAGCGATTCGAGGTCGCTGGTCATCCTCGTCATGAGGACGCCTGCCTTCTCCTTGGTGAAGAAGTCGATCGACAGACGCTGGAAGTGAGAGAAGATCCGGAGTCGCAGGTGGTACATCAGCTTCTGGCCGACGCGACCAGTCCATGCCACCCTGGCCCAGCTGGCCCCGGTGTTCAGCCCGACCGCGCCGAAATAAAGCAGCGACACGAGCACCACGATCCCGATATTGCTCTGACGAATGCCACGGTCGATGCCGATCTGAGTCAGGACTGGGCCAGCCTGCATCGTCGCGGTCTCCAACACGACGAGACCCAACGCTCCCCCCAGTGCCCATCGGTGTGGGGCCAAGAACCGCCGCAGCGTGAGCCGCCTGCGGTCGTAGTCGGTGTGGCTGAAGGGGTCGTGTTCGTTGCTGAAGTCGGGCTCGAGCTCGACGATCCGATCAACCTTGGCCGCTAACTCCGGCGGGATACCAGCAAACGGCAGGCCGGCCGCGCTTCCCGATTGCTGGCCACCGCCGAACGAACGACCCCCCATGCCGCCCATGCCACCGAAGCCCATCAGTCGTCCCCTCCGACGGCGTCCTTCATGGATTCGGTGTCAGCGACCGCCTCGTCCTTCGCCGCCGCGTCGTCCTCAAGATGGGCGAGCACCTCGGCGTACCGAGGTTCGGTCGTCATCAGTTCGCGATGAGTCCCGGCGGCAACCACCCGCCCGCGCTCCAGGAGACAAACCCGATCGGCCAGGCTGATGGTCGACAGCCGATGCGCAATCACGAGCGTGGAGCGGCCCTCCATCAGCGTGCTCAAGGCCTGGTGGATTTCATCCTCGACCCTGACGTCGATGGCGCTGGTCGCGTCGTCGAGCACGAGGATGCGGGGGTTGACGAGGAGGGTCCTGGCAATGGCGATGCGCTGACGTTGCCCTCCGGACAGGTCATACCCGCGCTCGCCGAGCACGGAGTCGTAACCGTCACCGAGCCCGGCAATGAACTCATCGGCGCTGGCCGCGGTGGCTGCCTCGACGATCTGCTCGATGGTGGCGTCCGGACGGCCGTAGGAGATGTTGTCCCGGACCTTGGCGGAGAACAGGAAGGGTTCGTCCAAGACCATGGCCGCGTGGTGCCGCAGGCTGGCCAAGGTCAGATCGCGCACATCGTGGCCGTCGACTGTGACTGCGCCTTCGTCGACGTCGTAGAACCTGGCCAGCAGGCGGGCCACGGTCGACTTGCCGCTGCCGGTGCGGCCGACCAGAGCGACCACTTCACCCGGGTCGATGCGCATAGAGAACCCGTCGAGGACCTTTGGCCCGTGGTGGTAGCCGAACACGACATCGCGGAACTCAACGGCACCGTCGGGCTCGATCAGGTCGATCGCTCCCGGCCGGTCGACCACGGCTGGCTCGGTATCGAGGATCTCGTAGATACGCGCGGCCGAGGCGGCGGCCCGCTGTCCCATCATCATCAAGAAGCCGAGCATCCGAAACGGGGCTTGGAGCATCACCACGTACAAGCTGAAAGCGACGATCGTGCCAATCGTGACCTCCTCGCGAATGGTGAGGATGCCCCCGTAGAGCAGCACGGCTGCCATCCCGAGTCGGGGAAGGTTCTCCATGATCGGTGCGTATTTGGCGCGAACGTCGATCTGCTGCACCTGGGCCCACTCAAGCCTCCGCGCGATGCCGGCCATTTCGTCGACCTGGTGCTGCTCAGCCGCGAACGACTTCACGACTCGCGCACCGGCCACGTTCTCCTCGACGATCGTGGCGACTCCAGCCATGCGCTCCTGCACAATCCAGGAGATCGGGAACATCAGGTTTCGCATCTTGAGTCCGACCCAGAAGACGAATGGCAGCGGCGCCAGCGCAACAATCGCCAGCGGAACGTGGATAAGCATCATCAGCGAGAACGCGACGGCGAAACTCACGACCTGGAGGGCCATGAGGGGTGCGAAGGTGAGAAACATCTGCACCGACCGGATGTCGCTATTGGCGCGCGAGATGAGTTGTCCCGACTGCACCCTGTCGTAGAACGAAAACGACAGCTTCGTGAAGTGCTCGTACATTCCGACGCGGAGGTCGTACTCGAGGTCGTAGGCGACCCGGTACAACAGGTTGCGGTAGAGGAAAGTGAAGACTCCTCTAACGGCACCAATCACACCGAGGACAACGATGAAGGTCATCATCGCCGTGGTCCGCTTCTCAAGCCCTTGATCAATGGCGGCCATCGTCACCCTCGGCATGGCCACCTGGGCCACCAGCGCGACGACCGCGCAAGCCAGAGAGAATCCGAACCTCCAGCGCCGAGCGGCCAGCAGCGGCAGGACCCGGCGCAACCATCCCTTCGAGACGTCACGATCGACGCTTGCCCGTGGAGCGTTGCCAATTGGCGACCGATGCACCGGTTCAAACGGCGAGGCGCCCTGGGCAGCATCGCCGACCTGGTCGAGGGCCTGCGCGTCCCTGTCGAGCGTCCGCGTCATCTCTGGGTCACCAGCGCTCTCCCCACCCCAGACACTTCGAAGACCATATGGTTAGTCTCTCTAATCAATCGCGTTCGCGCAAAATCCCGCAGCCGCGGGCGACAGCGCGATCAGGCGAGGAGCCGCGCTTCCAAGGCCCCGACAGTCAGCGATCCGGCCGGGCGGCGCTGCTCGGCCAGTTGCCGCGCAACATGCTGCAACATCGCGTTGACCGGCGTCGGAACGCCGTGCAGCCGACCGAGCAAGACCACCTCACCATTCAGGAAGTCGGTCTCAATGGCCCCTGTACCACGGGCCAGACTCTGCCACGACGACCCGCCCCCGCGGGGAGAGCCATCGACAGGTCGAATCGAGAGGATCTCGCCCCGGCGGGCGCGATCTTCGTCGTCGCTGGCCACCTCAATGCCTGCCTGCGCGAAACACGCGATGGCCTCGAGGCGGGCGCGCCGATACAGGTCGCTCCCCCTCCCCGCGGGTCCGCAGGCCGCATCGATGGCGTTGCCAAGGTTGGCCAGCAACTTCGCGTATTTGCGACGCAAGATGCCGGGGACGGCTTCTGAGCTAAACCCGGCCTCCTCGAGCGCGACGGCGATCGCAACGCATCGATCGTCGAGCCCGCTTGGATAGCGCCCAAGGTCGAGAATCCCCGCCACCGGATGAGAGTGGGCGACGACCACGCCGGGATGGAGGTGGCTGGCCGGCAGCATCACGCACATGGCATAAACGTTCTCAAAGCGGCGAAGGGCGAGCCGCTCGCCCTCGACCCCGTTTTGAGCGCACACGATCGGCACAGTCGCGGGAAGGACCGCGGCGAGTTCGCTCAGGACGGCCTCGGCGTCTTGGGTCTTGACCGAGGTGATGACGATGTCATCGTCGGTTGGTTCGAGTGAAGAGATCCGGTCGAAGACCGGGAGCTTGAGCGTCGCCGTACCTTCTGGATCACGGATTTCAAGACCACGTTCATCGATCGCGTCCTTGTGCGCGCCCCGAGCGATGAGGGCGACCGGGTAACCAGCCTGGGCCAGCCGCGCGCCAATCGTTCCGCCAACCGCGCCTGGTCCGACAATCACAAACCGCATGGCCGCAGCCTTGCACAGCCTCACCGAGGCAAGGGTCAGCTCGCTTTGCCGAAAATCTCCTCGATGACCTGCATCAACTCGGGGCGGCCGAACGGCTTGCTCAGGTAGGCCCTTCCGCCCATGGCGATGGCCTTCTGCTGCACATCGGCGCTGGTGAAAGCGGAAACTACGATGACCGGTAGCCCAGGCAGGCGGCCCTGGCCGCGAAGCGCCTCGAGCACCTGCCAGCCATCGGCACGCGGCATGCGAATGTCGAGCAGGACCAGATCAGGCAGCGTGCCGTCGCCCAAAGCTTCTAAGGCGACGAGGCCGTCACTCGCTTCCTCCACGTCGTGCCCCGCCCGCTCCAAATGGATCCGCATGAGCATTCGCAGGTCGGCCTCATCCTCGACCACCAATACCCTCATGACTTAGTCGTCTCCTCGGCGTCCGGCGCGTTGGGGACGGTGAACCAGAAGGTCGAGCCCTTTCCGACGGCGGTCCGCACACCGACCTGACCACCGCTGAGTTCTGCGTAGCGCTGCACGATTGTCAAGCCTACGCCCGTGCCACGCACACCGGGCCTCTGGTTCGCTCCCTGGAAGAACCGTTCGAACAGCCGCTTCTGATCGGCTTCCGGAATGCCAGGACCCCGGTCCTCGACCTGGATCTCCACCACGTCGTCCCGGACGATGCTGCGAACCGTGATCGGCGTATCGACGTCGGAAAACTTCGCCGCATTCGTCAGCAAGTTCACCATGATATGTCGGAGTGCAGCCCGGTCCATCGTGATCCGTACGCTCGGATCGATATCGATGACCAGCGGATGGCCCTGAAGGCGGTGAGCTGCTCGCTCCGCAAAGTGCTCGACCGCTTTCCGCAACTCGAGTCGGGTTGGGTGCAGGTCAATACGGCCAGCATTCAGCTGAGATAGATCGAGTAATCGCTCGACCATCTCCCGCATCTCGAGCGCGTTCGCGGCAATGCGACCGACCAGTCGGGATCTCTGCTCGCTGTCGAGATGGGCTTCATCGGTCCGAAGCACCTCGGTGAAGCCGTCGATGGCAGTGAGCGGCGTGCGGAGCTCGTGCGCAGTGATGTCGAGGAACTCGTCCTTGAGGCGATCGGCCTCGCGGAGCTGCTCCGACGCAAGCTGGCGAGCGAGTTCGGCTTGGCGCCGCTCGGTGATGTCGCGCACGGCCGCGGCGTAAAGGGTTCCGTCCTCTGTGGTGATCGGGCTCAGGCTCACGTCGACTGGGAACACCGTCTGATCGCTTCGAATACCGAGCAGCGCACGGTCCGCTCCCATCGCCCTCGCCCTTGGGCTCTGCACGAAGCCGAGGCGGTGGGAGACATGATGGTTCCGCAGGTCGGGGGGCAGCAGAACTTCGACCGGGTGCCCGATCAGGTCCGACCGGTCGTAGGCGAACATCTCCTCGCAGCGCACGTTGACCTGCACGATGCGACCCTCGGCGTTGATCATCACAATGGCATCCGGTGCGAACTCAACGAACGACTGAAACGCCGCCTGTCGCCGGTTGTGCCGCGACCGCCCGATCACGGTCACCAGGGCGGCGCCCAAGATACTGGCAGCACTCCCACCGACGCCGACCGCAAACGGCAACACGGGGGTCGCCCCAGGGAAGTTGTCCGTCGCCGCCACATAGACCCGCCATCGGCGGCCGCCAACATTCAGGTCGTACAGCCCGCTCGGATGGCGGCCCGGCGGGCTCGACGCGTTCAGCTCCCCCGAAGCGTTGAAGAGCAAGCTCGATCGCTCGAGGTCCTTCGAGGCAGGATCGATTGTTGATCCAACGTCGTAGATCTCGACGTCGAGATCGGTGGCCCCACCCAACACCTCGTCGAGGAGACGGTCGACACGGAACACGGCCGAAACGACCCCGCTGAAATGCCGGCGGCGAGCGGGTTCGGTGGTCGGGAGAGTCGGCGCGTCGTAGGTAGCAACCAAAAGCAAGAACCCTGGGAGTTCGGGCGCCGCCACCAGCTCGATCGGCTCCGTTCCGACGAGCTCTCCAGAATCACGCGCACCCACAACGGCCGCACGACGATCGGCTCGGCTCATGAGGTCGAGACCGAGCGAAGCTTCGTTGGTGGCCAGCGGCTGCACAGCATCGGTCACAACGAGACTCGGATCCGAGCCCATGGTCTTGACCTCGAAACCGACCCGGTCCTCCTCCGGCACCGATTCGTCACCTCTCACGCGGTCCTCAAACGCGGACACCTCTGATCGTTGGATAGCCGTGGCGTGCCCGAGAGCACGGAGACCGGGCGTGCGGTCGCGGGCCTTCGACTCCTGCACAAACCGCCGGAAATCCCCGCGGGTCGCGTTGGGATCAACTGAGTAGAGCCCGCGCATGGCGAACAGCACCTCTGAGGCCGCGGCGACGTCCTTGACGATGCCATCGCGCAGCTCCGCGGATCGACGTTCGAAGGCCCCGCGCCTGTCTGCCTTGACGCTCGCGGAGGCGCTTGCAACCAGCACAGACGTGGCCGCGAACCCCGCGAGGAGCACCGCTGCCGCCAGGGGCGGGACGGACCGGCGGGGTGGTCGGGCCGGCGACGTCACTGTCGTCCTCCGCATCTGGCCACGTCGTAGGGTAGGCAGATCGCCTCGCCTTCGCCGCAGCATCTGCCAATGTTGGACCTTTCGTTCCGCGCATAACGCGGGCGGGCCGCGTGGAAGGGGAGCGACGCCGTCGCGCGGGCCTTCCCCGAATACGACGTGCTTCGCCGGCCAGATGTTCCCGAATCCGCGGCCGCTGAGGACGCGCTCGAAGACCTGATCCGCGAAGGGGCAGTCGTTCTGTTCGCGACGAGCTTCGGCCACCTTGCGGCGGCCTACGCCGTCGCGGCCCGGCATCCCGAGATCGTGGTGCTCCAACCAGGGCGGGTTAGAGCCGACGCCAAAGCTCGACTACCGAGGGGGCCTGGGCCAGAACATCAATCCGTTTGGTCTCACCGAGATGAGTCCGAGCGTGCCCGATAGCGTCCGAGAACGCGTGGACGAGATCGGTCGCCGCTTCGCTGCCGGGCAAAGCCCGTTCGAAGGCCCGATCCTCGATCGCGAAGGGGCGATCCGGATTCCGGACGCGGTTGCCCCAACAACGGACAAGCTCGATCGGGTGTCGTGGCTGGTCCAAGGCGTCATCGGAACGCTGCCCGGCTGAGGGTCAGCGCGCCGGGCGAGGGCGCTTGGCGCCTCGCTTGGGAGCCTTGCGGGCCTTGGGCCGACCAGGAGCGCCGGGTTGTGCGCCTCCAGATCCGGCGGGGCGGCGGGGCCGCTTCGGCCGTGCGTTGCCGTCGCGAACCCGATCGGGGCGCGACGCCGAGGCGGCCGGACGCGAACCCACCGGGCCGGCGGGGCCGGGCGACTCGATCGCGGCCTCGATCTTCAGCGCGTTCTGCATCTGACGGGCGGCACGGACTTGCTCGTGGGCGAGCAGTGACAAGACGGTGCCTGTCGCTCCAGCCCGTGCGGTGCGACCAGAACGATGGAGGTATGCCTTGTGGTCCTCCGGTGGATCAAAGTGCACCACGCAGGCCACCCCGTCGACGTGAATGCCACGGGCGGCAACGTCGGTAGCCACAAGCGCGCTGACCCGGCCGGCTGAGAAGGCCCGAAGCGCACGGTCGCGCTGGCCCTGCGACCGACCCCCGTGGATGGCCTCCGATGAGACACCGGCCTGGCCGAGTTGGCGGGCAAGGCGATCGGCGCCGTGCCGAGTGCGACAGAACACAATTGTCTGACCACGTTCGACGATGATCGCCGCGGTGTGACCGATGCGGTCCTGGCGGGACACCTTCCAGAACAGGTGCGTCGCGGCCTTGATGTCGGGCTCGGCCGGCCCTACCTCGTGACGCACCGGATTGCTCTGGTAGTCGCGGGTGAGCACGGCGACGTCGCCGTCCAGGGTGGCCGAAAACAGCACCGTCTGGCGCGGCTTTGCGGTCTGGTCAAGGAGCCGGCGGACGTCGGGCAGGAAGCCCATGTCGGCCATGCGATCGGCTTCGTCGACGACGACGATGTCAACATCGCAAAGCTCAACGTCGCCTTGGTCGATGAGATCCTTCAGACGCCCCGGGCAGGCCACCAGGATGTCGACTCCCTTGCGAAGCCGCTGGCGTTGCGGGCCGTACCCGACCCCGCCATAGACCGCCGTCACGCGACGGGCAACGGCAGATGCAAGTGGGGCCAGTTCGGTGGCGATCTGCTCGGCTAGCTCCCGAGTCGGGGCCAAGACCAGCGCTCGTGGTCGCCGCGAGAAGCCACGCTCAACGCGGGCGATAAGCGGGACACCGAACGCCAAGGTCTTGCCTGACCCGGTCGGTGCCCGGCCGCACACATCGCGGCCGGCGAGGGCATCGGCGATGGTCGCTCGTTGCACCTCGAATGGATTGATGATGCCGCGCCCAGCGAGGGCGTCGACGAGCCGCGTGGGCAGGCCGAACTCGGCAAAGGTCTGTGACACTGGAACTCCTGGCTCCCCGGTTGTGGGGGGCTGTTGCTTGTGTGGCGCGTGCAAGCGCCGCAAACAGCAACGAAGACGAGCCCTGAATCCGGCCAGGCGATCCTGACCGACAGTTTCCACGAGCCAACGTGGCGGGGCTGCGGCAACCCTAAGGGCTGGCAGCGGCTTCGCCAGGGTAGCAGCCGTTGTGCCGCCGACCCATTCGGGCCCCGCAAGGGCGTCGACGTGCCAGGCTGGGTCCACCTGACCGGGGAGGCCCGTTCGTGCGCACGTCCATCTTCGAGAGCCCTGTCGGTGCATTGACCCTCGCGGCCAGCGACAACGGGCTACGCGCGGTGCTGTGGCCCGACGACCGACCCGGTCGGGTGCCGCTACCGCAGACCACCCCGACGGCAGCATCCCGCCATCGAGTCCTCGCCGCCGCTGCGGACCAACTGACGGAGTACTTCGAAGGGGGCCGCCGCCAGTTCGACCTTGCCTTGGACCTGCATGGCACGCCGTTCTCGGTGCAGACATGGCAAGCGCTGGCCGACATCAGCTACGGCGACACCTTGACCTACGGGTCGTTGGCAAATCTCCTCGGACGACCCGGTGCGGCCCGCGCTGTGGGTGCCGCGGTCGGCCGGAACCCAGTGTCGATCATCCTGCCGTGCCACCGCGTCCTGGGGGCGGACGGAGCGCTGACCGGTTTCGCCGGCGGCACCGGTACCAAGCGCTGGCTGCTCGACCACGAGCGGCGCGTTGCGGACGCCGAGTAATCAAGCCCCGTTGCCGACATGACACTGCTGACGGCGGATTGCCAATCGGAATGTCGCTGAAGCCGTCCTCCTCGGGTAGAGAGGGGGACGG
>JBPCMH010000349.1:0-4471 GCA_051002495.1 Acidimicrobiales bacterium | reverse complement strand
TGCTGACCGTGCTGACCGTGCTGACCGTGCTGACCGTGCCGACGATGCCGCGTCCCTCGCCCACGAGTTGGTCGCCCGACTGGGGAACGGAGCGTCGGTCGCGGCAACGTTTGAGGCGGCGATCGTGCATGCCCGTTCCTTGCACCCGGTTGTCGTCCATGGCGACCTACATGAGGCCCAGATCCTGATCGACGCCGATCATCAGGTCACCGGGATCATCGACTGGCAGACCGCGTCGGTGGATCATCCCTACCTCGAGTTCAACTTCGGTGAGTGGGGCACCGCGATCTGGCGCGCCAGCCGGCCCGCGTTGCCGAGCCTCAGACGAAAGCAGTGGATCGCCTACGCCAGCGCGCGAGGACTCGATGCAGCCCACCTCCCCGTGTTCGAGTGGGTCTGGGCGCTGCAGCAGGTTCTCTTTGTCGAGGCGGCCGATCGTCGGGGTTCGCTTCGGGCCGATGTAGCCGGCACACCAGCGGAGGCCCGCGAGACACTGCAAGCCGCTATCGACGCGCTCTGAGTCGCCTGGCTGTCGTTCGGCGCGGCGCGTCGATTGATGCGGCGCGGTTCAGACGAGCAGTTGGGCCTCGTCGGCTCGCCTCAGGATCGTGTCAACGGTCTGGTCGACCGACAGCGCCGAAGTGTCGAGCCAGAGTCCGATGTGAGGTGTTTCCCCGTGCAACGCGGCGCGCAACTGCTCGGCGGAGTGGGCACCGTCGCGGTAGGCGGTCTTGGCGCGCGTCGACTCCCGCTCCAGCACCGTGTCGAGATCCGGATCGAGAACGACGACGTAAAGGGCGGTGGCGACCAGCGAGTCGACGATCCAGTCAAGGTCGCCGAAGAAGATGTCCTGCAGCACGACCGTGAACCCGGCGGCCGCGTAATGGTTGGCGACCATCACGCCGAGTTCGTACCTGAGGCGCAACTGCTCCAGTGCCTCCTCGGTTGGCTCAGGCGACATCTCGGCTCGTCCCGAGACCACCATCCGCCGGAACACATCGCCTCGGATATGCACGCCGCGTTGAAGACTGCTGGCCAACCCTTCGGCGACGGCTGACTTGCCGGCGGCCGACACCCCGGTGATGACGAAAATCGAGCCGGGGGCGATCAGCGCGCAAGTCACGCTCGGCAGGCTAGGTGCGGCCAGGTCCGCCCCGACGACTTCGGCGGCGTCCGGGTAAGCAACCGAACTTCTCACCCGGACGCCCCCAAAATGGTCTGCGGTCCGCGGCGACGCATGCGACACTGGTGCATGCGCCACGCCGCGGTTGTGCTCCCCGGGAACGGCTACGGGCCCGATGGCCCCGTCCTGCTCCTGCCGACTCTGGCCCTTGAGCAGGTGGGAGCCACCGCGGTCCGGATCTCCTACCCGGACCGTCCCTCGGCGTGGACCGAAGAAGGAATGGCTGAGTTCACGGGCGAAGTGGCCGACCGGGTCAGAGCAGCACTGGGCGACGAGCCATGGGGCCGGGTCACCTTCATCGCCAAGTCGCTCGGCACCGCCGTGCTGGCCCGGTTCTCCGCCGACATCGCCGGTGCTGCCGAGGTCAGGGCTATCTGGCTCACGCCGGTGCTTGGCGACGCGGCGATGAGGGCGGGGCTGCTGGCCAAAGCCTGGCCGTCGCTCGTCGCCGCCGGTAGCGCCGACCCCTACCATGACGCGGGAGCGGCAAGGGCCACGCACTCGTGAAGCCGAGCGTGAGCCAGTCGATCCGAGCACGAGCCAGTCGATCAGTGGAGTGTTGCCGACCAAGCCGAGGTGAACTCTCGCACCAACTGGATCCGATCGGCGGGATCAGGCGCGCACGCCTGTGTCGCGATCGCGTACTGCTCGCTCGAGCCCCGGAAGTCGCCCCGCAATGCCGGCCCCTTCCGGGCACAGCCCAAGTAGCTGAGCGCCATGCGACCAATGGTGAAGACGCTGGCCCGCTCGTCGATGGTCGCACCGCGGGTGAACTCCTCCGGCGGCATGTACCAACTCGATCCGAACTGGCGGTCGACCTCGAGGACGTACGGCCCGGGGCAGTAGTTGTCGAGGTCGATGAGCCGCAGGGTCGAGGTGGCGAAGTCGTACAGCACGCACCCGTCGTAGAGGTCGACGGCGACGAACCCAGCATCGACAACCGCCACGTGCGCGTCGAGGATCTGTTGGATGGCACGAGCGACCTCGGTCGTCGGCAGCGCCAGGAACCGTTGGTAGGGCGACGCGGGGTTGCTTCGATCGAGGACGGTGTCGTCGTAGGGGTCGTGAAGGATCTCCCCGTCGCCCCATTCCTCGACGAGGGCCAGGCCGCCGTCGCCGATGTCGATCGTGTGCAGGATCGTCGGGATGGCAGGGTGGCGAACGGTCGCATGGAATCGTCGAGCGCTCGCCAGCCAACCGACGCTCCCGGGGTCATACGCGGCCTTGACCACGAGACGCTTCCCGTCGATCTCGATGCCGTGGATCTCGGTCCTCGAGTCCTGGCGGACGCCGAAGGTTCGCACGATCCGGCCATGGCGACCGATGAAGTCGACCAACGGCTCATCGATCGTGGTCGTGGCGAACAGCTCAGCAAGTCCCATGGCAGCGAGTCCCGTCCCCGATCCGCCGAGCTCAGACGATCTCGGCTACGGCCACTGCTCGGCCCTCGGCCAGCGAACGGTCAGCGGCGATGGCCAGACGCAGCGCCTCGCGGGCCGAGATGCCAGGGCTGCGGTTGGGACCCTCGCCGGCCACGACGGCAACGAAGGCCTCCATCTCGGCCAGATAGGCCGGCCCGAAGCGGACCGGAAATGACGGGTACGGATCGGCCATCGCAGGCCCGTCGGCGTCGACGGACCGCAGCGGGGTGTGGGCGTTGAGGCCGGCGATCACCGAGTCCTTCGAGCCGAAAACCTCGGTGCGGTGGTCATAACCCAGGGCGTCGTCACGGGCGCCGGTGAGCACGGCCAACGCGCCGCCCTCGAGGGTCAGCACGGCCGCAGTCGTGTCGACGTCGTTGTGGCGGGCGAACATCTCATCCACGAGCACGCTGCCGCGGGCATAGACATCGACGACCTCTCGGCCGCTCAACCAGCGGATGGCGTCGAAGTCGTGGATGTGCATGTCGCGAAAGATCGACCCAGCCTTGGGCAGGTATGACTCATGCGGCGGTTCGAAGTCGTGCGACGCGGCCCGGATGACATAGAGGTCGCCGAGCGCGCCCGACTCGATCAACCGGCGCATCTCCACAAAGCCGGGCTCGAACCGGCGCTGGAACCCGACTTGGAGCTCGACGCCAGCCGCGGCCACGTGGTCCAGCGTGGCGTCGGTCGTGGCGAGCTCCAGTGAGATCGGCTTCTCACAAAAGATGGGGAGGCCCAGGTCGGCGGCGGCCCGCACGTCGTCGGGATGGTTGGCGGTCGGCGTGCATATGACGACACCGTCGACGCCCGCCAGCAGCTCGTCGCCCGACGCAACCAACCGAAGGCCAGCGGCAACGAGCTCGTCGCCCGCTCCAGCCGGATCGTGACCAACAACCGCGTCGACCGATGCGAGTCCGAGAAGGTTGCGGGCATGGGTCGCTCCGATCCGACCCAACCCGAGCACGCCAATTCTCATAGGTCACCCTCGATTCATCAGCAGCCGGCGGTCGATGTGAGCAGCCGGTGGTTCCTTGTCGCGTCCCGGTGGTCGGTGGGACCAGCCGATCGTTCGTGTCACAACCGGCTGGGACGATATCGGCGTGCTTCGACTCCTGCCTCCCGGCCTGCTGCTGCCAACGCAGTGCGCGGCCTGCGGCGCCGTAGGTCCGTCTCCGTGCGCGACCTGCTGGGTGGCGCTTACGCCCGCGCCACCCGTCGAGCCGATCGGCGCGGTCACCGAGGTGCGGGGGCTTCTGAGCTACACCGGTCCGGGCCGCGAGCTGGTGGCCCGGCTCAAGTACCGCAATCAACGCGCGACCATCGCGTGGCTGGCCGATGGGATGGCCGATCGGATCCGAGCGCTCGGCCCGCCGGACCCTCGCATCATCACCTGGGCGCCGACCACCGCCGCCCGCCGGCGCGATCGAGGATTCGACCAAGCCGAGTTGTTGGCCCGAGCGGTGGCGCGGCGGCTGGGTTGGCCGTGTCGCGGCGAACTGACCCGCGGCGGCGGGCCGCCGCAGACCGGTCGGTCCGGGCATGAGCGCCGGCAAGGCCCGTCGTTCACCGCGCGGCGGGCTCCAATCGCACCGGCCGCCTCCGTGGTCGTGATCGACGACGTGCTGACGACCGGCGCGACGATCGCCGCGGCTGGCGACGCGCTGCGCCGCGCCGGATGGGGCCAGGTGTGCGCGGCCGTCGCCGCCGTCACCCCCCGCCGGTCGGGCTGACCGTCCCCCGGGCATGCACGAGATCAGGCCTACACTGCCCCATGGGCTGCGTGCGGGTCTGTGGTTGCAAGTCGATGCCAGTCGCAGGCAAAACGACCCACGTAAGGCAACCCTTGGTTGCTGAGCATGGTGCG
>JBPCMH010000348.1:0-7040 GCA_051002495.1 Acidimicrobiales bacterium | reverse complement strand
GTTCGGGTTCGACCATCGCCGGTTGGTCCGGCACACCGCCTGGAACAGCGTGTGCGCCCGCAACGGCTTGTCGAGGTCCATGACGCCCTCGATCGGCGCGTTGAACCCGGTCAGCCGGCTCGGAGTGACGATCCGGGTTTTCCGCGGGTACTCGACATCGCGGAACCGGTCCTTCACCTTGGCCTCGGCGTCGCGGTCGCGATCCCAGTCCCACTCGATCGGGTCGCCCTTGGCCGTGGTCATCACCACGGTGGCCTCCTCGCCGGGCTCGAGCAGCGCTGTGATCGCGTCGTGATCGGCGACGCACAGCTCCCGATCGAACGCCACCACCTGCGCCTTGAGCCCGAGCGGCGCGACCTTCGACCGGTAGTGCTCGACGATGTCGGCGCACACCGCCGCGATGCGATCCGGGGCCTTCATGATCTGATCGACGCGAGGCTCGCTTGGCGACGATGCCGGTCTCGCGCTCGTCGAGGCCCTCGGCCTCGGCCAGCTCGGCGAAGGCCTGGTCGAGCGCGTCGTGGTCGATGTGGAAGTCGACGAGGCGGGTCTCGACGTGGATCGGCAAGGTCGCACCATCCGCTATCGACCGCTCGACCGAGTAGTGGTTGAGCACCCCGTCGGGGTCGCCGGGATCACCGAAGGTCGCCCACGTGTTGCGATCGTCCGTCGAGATCGGCGTACCGGTCAGTCCGATGAACTTGGCGTTCGGCAGCGCCTCGCGCATGTCGAGCCCGAGCCGACCCTCCTGGGTGCGGTGCGCCTCGTCGACCATCACCACGATGTTCGGCCGGTCGTTGAGCAGGCCGGCGTCCTTGAAGCGGAAGATCGTCGTCACGATCACCCCGCGTGCGTCCTCCTTCAGCAGGCGTCGTAGCTGGTCCTTCGTCTCGCCGACCTTCAGCCCCGGGATGCCGACCGACGCGAACTCGCCCTGCACCTGTTCGACCAGGTCGAGGCGATCGAGCACCACGAGGATCGTCGGCGCGTCGAGGTCGAGCTGTTGGCGCAGCTTCGCCGCGGCGAAGGCCATCAGCAGCGTCTTGCCCGAGCCCTGGTGGTGCCACACGAGGCCCTGGCGCTTCGCCGTGTCCCGCACACGTTCGACGATGCTGTCGACCGCCTCGACCTGCGGGTAGCGCGGTATCACCTTCATCACGTAGCCGCCCTGGGTGGACGACCGCCGCGAGAACAGCGTGTAGGTCCGCAGAACGTCGAGCACCATCTCCGGAGCGAGCAGCAACTCAGCCGATCGCAACACCGAAGCCATCCCGGGCAGGAGCAGCTCGTCGGTCGTCCTCGACCACGGCAGCCACGTCTCGGGCGGCTGGCACACGGCTCCGTAGCGAAGGTCCTTGCCCTCGGTGGCGAACGACAGCACGTTGGGCACGAAGAAGGCCGGCGTCTTCACCTCGTACCCGTTGTAGATGTCGTTCGCACCGTTCAGCCATGACGTGTGCTTGCTGATCGGCGTCTTCGTCTCGCCGACCACCAGCGGGAAACCGTTCACGAACAGCACCAGGTCATAGCGGCGCTCCTCGTGCCCCGGGGCGAAGGTCACCTCGGTGCACACGACCAGCCGGTTCGATCGTGGCTCGTCGAAGTCGATCAAGCGCACCGGCACGTAGTCCTCGGTGTCGAGGAACTTGGTCGTCTTGCGGCCGCACAACCACGTCGTCATCTCTTCGTTCGCGGTGACGAGGCCATCGTTGGCCACCGCGAGCAGAGTGGCCCGGAGGCGAGGAAGAACCTCCTCGATACGTTCCGGACGCTCGGCTATCACTGGGTTCAACCGGATGAGCGCCTCGCTCACGTGCTCCTCGAGCATCACGCCATCGAGCTGGCGAGGCAGATCACCGGGGCCAACGAAGTGCCAGCCGAGGTCGTGCTTCGTCAGCCGGTCGACGAGCGCAGCCTGGACCGCCGACTCCGCGAGGTCGCTCACGAGGCCTGCTCCAGCAGCTCGTCGTATCGGTCGGGGATCGCGTGTTCTCCTGAAAGCAACTCCGAGAGAACTGAGGTACGTACCGTGCTCAAGGCGTCCTCGACTCGTGCCGCACTTCGCGCTGCGGCCGACCCCGCATCAAACAGACTGGCGAGTTCGGCGCGTTCGGCAGTTCGTTCAGGCCACGGAAGCTTGAACTGCTTCAGCCATCGGACTCCGACGTTCCCAAGGCCGGTCGTCCCGCTCGCGGCGTTCGAAACCCGATTCTGCACTTCGGTCTCGGCAAGCATCCAGAAGGCAAACTCGGCATCTGTAGGCGATTCGAAGTGCAAACCGATCTGGAAGGCAGAGAAGGCGCAGCCCACAGCCCCAGCTGGTACGCGGTATACGTTGCCGATTCGAGACCGATTGCCGTTGGTCCGAATCATGAGGACCGATCGATCTGAAAGCTTCTTGGTGCTCGCTGGCAACCCGACGACGTACTTCTCCTCACTGAGGTCGAGCTCAGCGTTGGCCGCCGTGTTGGTGATGCCAAGCACACGAGTTGCGCCGCTGACCGGCGTGCGTGTTTCGTCGGCGGCCTTCCAACTCGGTCCCGATCCCGCCGTCGCGATGTCGCCCAGACAGGCGGTCGGTCCTGTCCACGACCCGACCCAGTCGCTCAGTATCCGCTCGTTGAGAGAAGCGTGCGCCGTTGCGCTCTCGTCGGCCCCGGCGATCGCACGCTCAATCCCGGAGACGAGATCCACGATTCGGCGCTGTACGTCGATCGGAGGCACAGGAATCGGGACTTCCCGAGCACGCTGCACCCCGATGTGGAAGATGTTCGTTCCGCTCGCGGTGGTAGCCCACAATCCGGATCGGTGCGCCCATCTGGCCCACTGCTCCACGAAGCCAGGAAGGGTCAGCCCAGGGATGGCTCGAAGTCGAAGCAAGGTGTTCTGAAAGCAGACCGGGCCATCGATCTGGCCGTCCCAGCGAGCCGATGCGCCAATCTTACGAATGCTTCCGCACCCTTCGGTGACGAGCACGTCACCGAGGTGGAGGTCATAGGTCGCCTGCTCCGACTCAGTGAAGTTCATCTCGAGAACATCGGCGAGTGCGAGACGACCGTCCTTGACGTTGGCCGCACGGAGGTAGGGGACCATGGACGTGCCGGTGGCGTTCTTCGGCGATCGCTGTCGTCCGATGGTCACCTCGGCGGCCTCGTGAAGCGCCATTCTCCGCCAGCGGTCAGGCATAGCCAGCCGCCTTGAGGCGCTCGTCAAGCAGCCGCTCGGCAGCGCTCAGCTCGTCCCGAGCGGAGCGCAGGTTCTGGATTGCTGTGGTGACGTCGAGTGCGTCAGCCGTAGCGGCACGGAGGTAGCGACCGATGTTCAGGTCCCACCCGTTGTCCTTGATCTCAGAGTGCTCGACAAGGCGGACCCGTGCCCCACCGTCACCGTCCGGGTCCTCACCGGTTCGGAATGCGTCGACGATTGCGTCGACGTCGGCGTCGGACATCGAATTCTGATTACGTCCCTTGCTGTACCGGGCCGATCCATCCACGAACAATACCGAACCACGCCGGTCGGTTGGCTTCGACGACCGGAAGATGAGCAGACAAGCGGGGATGTTGGTGGAGTAGAAGAGGTTCCCGGCGAGGCCGATCACTCCTTCGAGCTGGTCGGCTTCGATTAGGCACTGGCGAATCCTCGCCTCAGCGCCGCCTCGGAACAGCACGCCGTGTGGCATGACGACACCGACCCGCCCGTCTGACGCATCCATCGATGCCACCATGTGCTGGACCCAGGCCAAGTCGGCGTAGCCCGCTGGCGGCACCCCACAACCGGCACGACCCCACGGATCCGAGGTCCACGCATCGGCGCCCCAGTTCTTGAGCGAGAACGGAGGGTTGGCGATCACGATGTCGAACTTCTCGAGCCGACCCTTCTCATCGAGGAACTTCGGCTGGCGCAGCGTGTCGCCGCGCACGACTCGGGCGTCCTCGATGTCGTGGAGGTAGAGGTTCATGCGGGCGATGGCCGCCGTGGTGAGGTTGACCTCCTGGCCGTAGAACCCCATCTGGCGGACGGACCCGCCAGCCTCGATCACCTCGTTCGCCGCCTCGACGAGCATCCCGCCTGAGCCACAGGCCGGGTCGTAGACCGAGTCGGTCGGCTGGGGGTCGAGGATGCGGGTGAGCAGCCGGACCACCGCTCGGGGCGTGAAGAACTCACCGGCCTTCTTGCCCGACTCATCGGCGAACTGCTTGAGCAGGTACTCGTAGGCGTTACCGAGGATGTCGTGGCCGACCCGATCGGGTGACAGGTCGAGGGTGCCGAACGCCTCGATGAGGTTGAGCAGCGACGTCTCGGGCAGCTTGTCCTTGTTGCCCCAGGCGACGTCTCCGAAGATCCCCGCGAGTGTCTCGGGGTTGGCCTGCTGGATCCGGTCGAGGATCTTCTGGAGCGCTACGCCGACGTTCTCGTGCACCCGCCGGAGGTCGGCCCAGTGGCAGCCGTCGGGGATCGTGAAGCGGTGGTAGTCGGCCTCGATCTCCCTGTCGAGTTGATCGCCCCACTTGGCCTCGGCCGCAGCGTGCTCGGCGTCCCAGTTGTCGCTGATCCGCTTGTAGAAGAGCAGCGGGAAGATGTACGCCTTGAAGTCCGAGGGGTCGACGGGACCCCGCAGCGAGTTGGCGGCGGCCCACAACCTGCTCTCGAGTTCTTGCTGGGTCACGCCTGCCGGCCCACGACTGTCTCCCTTGGTCGCCCAGCACGGGGGCGCTTCCTGAATGTCCCCTTCAAGTGTGACATGGAGGGTGATCGCACGGCCCCGACCGCCTGTCCTCCATCGGCTCCGCGCTCCTGACCTCAAGGGCCCTCTTGTGACCCGCCCCGGGCCTCGTCGACCGGCGGGCGCAGATTCGTTGTCGAGTTTCGGGCCCGAAACGGGCTTACGTAGGCATGGAGGTACAGACGAGTGCATTCGCGCCGGCGGGTGGCGAAACACGACCGGTAGCGGGACCCTGGGCACGACCTCGATGTGGATCGTGGACACCGTGATGCGGGTCACGACGCTCAAGGCGTCCGCAGCCAAGCTCGGCGGGCTGCTCGCCTACTACGCGGGGCTGGCCGAGGATCGTGAGCGCCCTGGGCCGGGTCGGGGACCGGTGGACTACTACCTCGATCCCGACGAGCCACTCGGCTGGTGGTGGGGCCGAGGCCGTGAGGCCCTGGGCCTCGATGGCCCGGTCGAGGGCTCCGACCTGCGGGCGCTGCTGGAAGGCCGCCGCCCCGGCACCGATGCTCCGCTGGGTCGGCGGTTCGGGGACTCGTCGGCCCGGGGGTTCGACGCGACGTTCTCGGCGCCGAAGTCTGTGTCGGTGCTGTGGGCGCTCACCCCGGACCCATGGGTGCGGGCCGAGGCGCTCGCAGCCCACGACGCGGCGGTCGACGCGGCGCTGGGGTGGTTTGAGCGGCACGGCGCGGTGACCCGCCGGGGGACCGACGGCGTCCTGCAGGTCGACACGCTGGGGGTCACGGTGGCGGTGTTCCGCCAGCACACGTCCCGCACGGTCGATCCGTAGCTGCACTCCCACGCCATCGTCTCGGCGAAGGTCCAGGACTAGACCGGCCGGTGGCTGGCGCTGGACGCCCGCTTCCTCAAGTACCAGCAGCGCAGCATCGGCTGGGTCTACGACGCCGCCCTGCGAGCCGAGCTCACCGCCCGCCTCGGCGTCGACTGGCTCGACCGAGGTGACGGGGTGTTCGACCTCGCCTGCGTGCCGGACACGGTCCGCGACGCGTTCTCGAACCGAACATCGCAAGTGGAGGCCAAGCTGGCCGAGCTCGTGCGGGCTTGGTCCGACGATCACGACGGCGCCGACCCCGCCCCGCGAACCGTCGCCCGGCTCGAGCGGGATGCCGTGGTGGACTCCCGCCCCGACAAGGTCCACGGCATCGACGCCGCCGAGCTGCACGTCCACTGGGCGGCCGAAGCCCGCGCAGCCGGGTTCAAACCTACCCGGCTCGTCCCCGAGCAGATGAGGGGTCGCCCGCGGCCAGCGGGCCGGGTGTTCGATGACGACCTGGTCGACGAGGCACTGCTGCATGCCACCGAGGAGTCGGCCGCGTGGCTGCGCGCCGATCTGGCCCGCCATCTCGCCACCATCGTCGACCCCGATCACACCGGCAGGCAGCCGAGCTGGTCGCGGAGATCGACCGGCTCGCTGCCCTTGCCGAGCAGCGGTGCATGTCGCTCGGCCTCGAACACGACACCGGCATCCGGCGGCGACAGGACGGCCGGCCGGTCACCGAGGGGGTCACTGATCGGCGCCTCACCACCCCGGCAGTGCTCACCCAGGAACGAGCCCTCCAGGCCTGGGCGACCAGGGCAGCCCGCGCCGTCCAGGCCTCCGATGATCCGCAGCTCGACGCGGCACGTGCGATCGCCGGGCAGGACCGGCTGGTGCTGGTCGTCGGCCCGGCCGGGACCGGCAAGACCCACACCACCGCCCATGCCGTGGGTGCCCTCGCAGCCCAAGGTCGTCCCGTGGTAGGGCTCGCCCCGTCAGGGAAGGCCGCCGACGTTCTCTCCACCGCCGCCGGCTGCGCGGTCGACACCCTCGCCGGGTTCCTCACCCGCCACCGAAGCCACCCCTCCCTGTGGCCAGCGGGAACGACCGTGATCCTCGACGAGGCCAGCATGGCCGCCACCGACGACCTTGCGCAGTTGGTCCAACTCGCCCGCACGAACCAGTGGCGCCTCGTCGCCGTCGGCGACCCTGAACAGCTCCCAGCGGTCGGTCGCGGGGGCGTCTTCGCGCACTGGTGCGACACCCTCCCGCACCACACCCTCGACACCCCACGCCGCTTCGACCACCAGTGGGAAGCCCAAGCGAGTCTGGCCCTCCGAGCCGGACGTCCTGACGCCGTCGAGGCCTACATGGCGCACGGCCGGGTCCATGGCTCGCACCCCGCAACTGTGCCCACTCGGGTCGCCCGAGCCCACCGAGGCCACGTCGAGGCGGGTCGCACCGTCTAGGTCACGACCACCAACGCCGAGACCGCCCGGGCCATCGACCGCGAGGTCCAATGGCTCACCCACCCCG
>JBPCMH010000347.1:0-10700 GCA_051002495.1 Acidimicrobiales bacterium | reverse complement strand
ATGTAAGGCTCCGCCAGCGGAGGTGGCTGGGGCACCGCAACTGCGCCGAATCTCGCCACGACCGCCAGCAACACCAGGCCAGCGAGGGTCATCAGCCAGGCCAAGATGTCGACGAAGGTCCAGCCGTAGTGGAGCGTGACTTGCTCGGCGGTCGGGATGACCACCATGAAGTTGGGCGATACCCGGTACGGCCCATCCGCACCGTTGGCCTTCCAGTTCGGGAAGTAAGAGACCTTCACCACGACTGGTACGCCGATCTGGTCAACCGAGAACCTGATGTCGTCGTCGTCGGTCTTGATGTCAGAGACGCGGGCCGTGCGGACAGGCACTCGCCGACCGGTGGCGGCGGGGTCGTCAACACGGGGCCAATCTGAGGGTCCGGCCGCGGCGATCGGCACGTCCCATCGAGTGTCGTCCTGATACCAGTCGACGGCCGCTGCCAACCATGCCTCGCGATCGTCGACACCAGCCACGACAACCGGCCGGAACTCGAGCGGCTCGACCAGCGGCGCGTCCTCCACCTCATAAACCTCCCAAGCTCTGGGCTGGTCGGGCTTCTCCGGGTAGTTCACGAAGTGGGTGTCGGTCGTGGCGACCAGAAAGAGACCGGGTTCGATCCGCGCGGCCGCTTGCGCTTCCGGTGAAATCGCCATGTAGTACCGAACGCCCATCAGACGGAGGTGGGCAACGCCGCTGGCCAGATCAAGCGAGCGGTACGGCAGATCCCGCATGGCCCGTGACGGCGCCTGGCTCAGCTCTGACTGGTTCAGGAAGTGATAGGGCACGGTGGCGGATGACTCGAAGTACAGACCCTCCATGCTCCCGATGCAGCCGTCGGTCCAGAACGGCAGGAGCATGAGAGCCATCGGGGTGCCGTACCGGTCGAGTTGCGGCTCGTACTCCCACATCGCCCGCCCGCAGCCGTTCTCCCGGCCGACCTCGGTCATGGTGTTCACCGCGTCGGCGTACTCGGGATAGGCGGTCTTCCGTTCGTACCCGGAGAAGTTCCATCGAGCCCAGTCCGGAATGAAGCTGCGGTCGGTGGTGCTGATCGGCAGCCAAGACGGCACCGCCTGGAGCGGGCCACCGATGGCAACGAAGACCGCGAACGCGGCGACCGCAACAGCGACGACCCGCGGAGCGCGGTCGCCCTCGTCCTCCGGTCCTCTGATCACTTCGGCCACCACGATGGCCAGCTCGGCGATCGCGATCGCGGCCAGCAGGTAGAGCGTCAGGTACCAGAACGGGAGCAGGCGAGCATTCCAGATACGACCGTCGGGGACCACCACGAACCCGATGCCGTTGACGGCCGCCAGGATGACGATGACGATGGCGCCGCGCCTCCGCCGAACCAACGCCGCGACCACGCCCACGACGGCGAGCGGGGCAACGACCCAAAGGTGCCTGGTTAGCTCTGGCGCCACGTCTGCCTTGCTCTGGAGGAAGGGCAGCAGGTGCTCGAGGTAGCTGTTCGTGCGTTCCCATCCCATGTCGTTGCTGTAGGGCAGTCGAACGAGAAAGGGCACCACCCAGCACGCCGACAGCAGGAAGCCAATGCCGCCGACCGCAACGGCAATGCGGGTGCGGGCCCACGACGGTCGGTACAGAAGAACAAGAGCACCCGCGCCGGCGACGGCGAACGCGGTGGGGAGCAGGTGACTCAGCCCGGTCATGGCCAGCAGCACGGCGGCAGTTCCGCTGTGCCGGCCGGTTTCCAGGCTGTGGGCGAACACGCCAAGGAACACCAGGGCAAGGCTCAGCGCAATCGAGAAGGAGTACTCGCCGGCGAGCGTCGACGCCGCGTTGCCGCCCCAGATCGTGTGGAAGCGGTCGAACACGAACGGGATGACGGCGAGGGCAAGCAGTTCAGGGGTTGGGAAGGGTAGGCCGCTAAGGCGTCCGAACGCCCAGGCCGCGACCGGCATTCCCACGATTCCGGACACTGCGACAAGCTTGAAAGCAACGCCGTATGGCATCACGACGTCGAGCAGGACAATGACCAGGTTCGGGAGCGGGAAATAGAAGTGGTAGGCCGGGAACCCGGCGTACCAATCCGGCGTCCATCCGGTGAGCCTCAGGTGCGGCAACACGTGGTCCCGCAGGAAGGCAGGTCCCCAGACGTGCGCCCCCATGTCACCACCGGCTGGGGTGGTGTTGGCCACGATCAGGCCGGGTTGGAGTTGGGCCAGAACGAACAACGCCGCGCCGGCGACGGTGACAGTTGAGACCACAGCGGTAAGGGAGGGGCGACGCATGACCGCCCCTATGTTGCCCGCTAAGTTCGGGTTGGCTGGGTCAGCGTCGAACGGTGGCGATATCGAGCAACTCGTCAAGGGCGATGACCTTGCCATCGTCGTCGTCCCACCAGCGGGTTTCGCACTTGGAACAGCTGTGCAGGGTGAGTTCCCGACCGGCAACGGTCAGGTCGATTTCAACCAATTTACGCGCTTCACATCGCGGGCACGTCATCGCAGGTTTCCTCCAGGTCTGGCAGCACCCTCCACGGCGTGCCTTCACTACCCATCGGCACAAAGCCCAGATCTCTTTAGCCCGTCCAAAAGTTCCCGTCGCCGCTGGTTCCTCAGCCGCTGGTCCCCTGCGTGACCGCCAGTTGCACCAAGGTCAGCATGTTGAAGGTGATATGGGTCGCGATGGCCGGCCCCAATCGGTCAAATCGCCACGACAGAAACCCGAGCACCGCTCCAAACGCCGCGAGTGCAGGAAACTGGAGGGGTTGCTGGTGGGCGGCGCCAAAGATCATCGCGCCGGCGAGGATTCCCGGCACCGGACCGAACCGTTTGATCAGGGTCGGCTGCAGCACCCCTCGGTAGAAGATCTCTTCCACCATCGGAGCGCCCACGCCGATCAACAGGATGAGCACGGCCCAGGCCAGCGGGCCCCTGGCCACTGTCGCCAGCTCATCGGCTGGCTCGGACAGGCGGTCGATGTCGCCAGAGCTGAGAAGACCGACTCGGATCATGAGCTCATACACCAGCCACACGAGCACGAAGCTGGACAACAGCCCGGCCACCACCCCGATGGGCCCGTCACGCCAGCGGGCGCGCAGCGACACGTCGCGCGCGACCTGGCCCGAGCCCTTTGCGCGGCTCAAGAAGACCGCGGTACCGAGGTAGCCGCTCCACAACCCGGCCAGGCTGGCCGCGACGACAACAAGGTTAAGGTCGTTGCCAGTAACAGCCACGGCCAGGCTGCCGAGCACGACGGCGCTCAGGAAACCAACGACGAGGCCGGCAAGCGCCGATGGGATACCCCACGGCGGCCACGGCTCGAGACGGTCGTCAGCGGGATCCGTCATGTCAGGCTGCCCCGCGGGCCGGAGGGGGTGCGGCCTCAGACGGCGAGCGGCGGCCGGAGCTGCACGATCGGCGTCCGGTTGTCCTCGAGCGCCCAACCCAGGGGCACCGTCAGGGTCGCGGCATGAGTAGCGCACATGTCGTTGGCGACCGGGTCAGGCTCGTCGTCGAGGCAATCGAGCCACACGGTGCGGCTGCCGTAGTCATATGACAGCGCTGCCGCAGCCGACGCGCCGCATCCCGGGCGGGCACAGTGGCGAGACCGTTCCATGACGAAGACGGTAGCGGCGAACACGCAGTTACTCGCGGATGGTTACTCGCGGATGGTCACCGGCCGGACGCAGGCCGCGCGACCGAGGGTTGAACCAGCGACCACCCGCTGTGGCATGCCGCGGGACCCCATCTACGATGGCCCCATGCAGCCTCAGCCGCCTCCGGAACCACGCTCCGGCAAACCCGACCGCGACGGCAACCAGCGCGGCCCTATCGGCTTCGGCGGTGCCGACAACAACTGGCGGTGGATCTTCATCGTCATGGCCAGCTTCGTCGTGCTCGGACTGTTCCTATCGCCGTTGCTTGGCGCCCAGGACACCAAAGAGCTCAGCTACAACGATCTGCTCACCCAAGCGGCCGAGAACAAGGTGGAGACGGCCAAGGTCGACAACAAGTCGGGCCTGATCACCGGCAAGCTCAAGGAGGGCAAGGAGTACACCGCAGACGGCCCGGTGCCGTCGTTCTCCGAGGACATCCAGCGCTTACGGGACGCCGGCGTTGATGTTCGGTTCGAGACCCGCCAGCCCAACTTCTTCGTGTCGCTCCTGCCGTATCTGCTGATGGGTGGCCTCTTCGTTGGCTTCTACCTGTGGATGCTCCGGCGGGCCCAGGGCCAGATGGGCGGCATCATGTCGATCGGCAAGTCGAAGGCCAAGGTGTGGACCACCGAGAAGCCGAGCACGACCTTCGCCGACGTGGCTGGCTATCAAGGCGTCAAGCAAGAGATCGACGAGGTCGTCGACTTCCTCAAGACGCCGGCGAAGTTCAAAGAGATCGGTGCCCGGATCCCCAAGGGTGTGCTGCTGGTCGGCCCGCCAGGCACCGGCAAGACCCTGATCGCCCGCGCGGTCGCCGGCGAGGCGGGCGTGCCGTTCATCTCCGTCACCGGGTCCGACTTCATGGAGATGTTCGTCGGCGTCGGCGCGGCGCGGGTCCGTGACCTGTTCCAAACCGCCCGCAAGCAAGCCCCCTCGATCATCTTCGTCGACGAGATCGACTCCATCGGACGCAAGCGCGGCGCCGGTCTTGGCGGCGGCCACGACGAGCGAGAGCAGACGCTGAACCAGATGTTGTCTGAGATGGACGGGTTCGAGACGACCGAGGGCATCGTGATGATGGCCGCAACAAACCGGCCCGACATCCTCGACACCGCCCTCCTCCGGCCCGGACGATTCGACCGTCAGATCGTGGTGCCCCTCCCCGATCTCGAGGAGCGACTACCGATCCTGCAGGTGCACAGCCGCGACAAGAAGCTCGAGAGCGACGTCGACCTAGAGCTGGTGGCAAGGGGCACGCCCGGGATGAGCGGCGCCGACCTGGCCAACCTGGTGAATGAGGCCGCCCTCCACGCCGTTCGTCGAGGCGGGAGCGCGATCGCCATGCGCGACTTCGAGGCCGCCAGAGACCGCGTGATCATGGGTCAGCGACGGGAGTCAATGGCGCTGAGCGACGACGAGAAGGAGCGCGTCGCTTACCACGAGGGTGGCCACGCAGTTTTGGCCTACGTGTTGCCAAACGCCGACCCGGTCCACAAGGTGACGATCCTTCCGACGGGCATGGCCCTGGGAGTCACCCAGCAACTTCCGATGGAGGAACGCCACATCTACCCGCGCAACTACATCGAGGACTCGCTGTGCGTCCGGATGGGCGGACGGGTGGCGGAGATGCTCATCTACCACGACCTCTCGACCGGCGCCAACAACGACCTCGTCGGCAACACCGAGCTGGCCCGCAAGATGGTCAGGGAGTGGGGTATGAGTGACGAAGTGGGTCCGATGGCCTGGGGCTCACAAGGGCAGGTCTTCCTCGGCGACGATCTCATGCACTCGCGCGATTACAGCGACGAGACCAGCCGCGTCATCGATCAAGAGGTGGGTCGCATCCTCCGCGAGCAAGAGGGTCGGGCGACAGTGGAGCTCCAGAAGCACCGCAAGGGTCTCGACGCGGTGGCGGCTGCGCTCCTCGAACGGGAGACGATCGACGGCGCCGAGGTGAAGCGCTTGGTCGACGGGGCCTTCGGAAGCTCGGTCCAAGAGGCGGCGGTACCCCAGCTCATCGCCAGCAACGGCGGCGCACCCAAACCCCCGTTGGCGGCACCGGCGGAGGCTGACGCCGATCCGGTCGGCGATGACACCATCGAGATCCGGCGCGACGGATCAGGCTGAGGTTCAGTCGTCGTCGACGTTGACCCGGCCGAGGTCCGGCTCGGGGCTGACCCCCGGCTGACGCATTTCGGCCATAGCCGCCCATAGATCTGTTGCGGTCGGTGCTCCGACGAAGGACGCTCCCACAACGCCGTCGGGCCCGGCCATCACGATGGTGGGAACGACGGTGATGCCATAGCGATCGTGGAGATCGCGCTCGGTCTGCCACGACACCTCCCGGTACACGACATCGTTGCTGGCCAAGACCGAAGCCTTGGCCATGGCCCGTTCGCACGATTCGCAGGTGGCGGAGGTGAAGACGACGACCAACCAGTCCCGCTCGGTTCCCCCGAAATCGTCACGATCGAGCTGGGTCGGAACCTCGGCGCGCGGTTGGGTGGGCGGAGCTGGTCGACGGCGCTGAAGCGCATACGCGACGACCATCGCCACCACGATGAGCGCCACGGCGAGGGCCACGCGATCCATCAGCGACCTCGGAGCCCGAGCGGGATTCCTATTGAGTAGGACACACCGGGACCGGGCACGGCGAACACCGCCCGCTCGGCCACCACGGGCTGGTCGGCCCGTACGAGGAGGGCCAGGTTGCTCCGGCTGATGTGATCCCCAAGGCGCACTGTCTGCCTGGCGCCAGCCGCGACCACGAGATCCTGCAGTCCCTCGACTGCGAGCTCCCGTCCGTCGGCCAGCACGATCAGGTCGACGTTTGCCTCCGCGGCCGACGTGTTCTGGATGGTGATCCATTCGTCCCAGGCCCCGTCCGCCGAGCCGGCGGCAAAGGTCCAAGCTGTGGCCGACGCGGTTGCGCCGAGCGTTTCGGACGATCCCTTGCGGGGGGACGGCGTGTTGGCGGTGATCCATTGCTCGGCAACGATCCCGATGTCGTTCAGCGACCGCACCAGCAAGCCGTGACCCACCGACTTCGGCACGCGCTCTTCAGCCCCGAAGTCGAGCAACGTGCGTTCTCGCGGCCTAATTCTGATCTCCCACGGTTCGGCGACGCCCTCGTCCAGGACCATCTCGACGTCAACGATCGCCTCGCGATCGCCGGGGTTGTAGAGGTTCAGCCGTTCGCTCACGCCGTCGACGACGAAGCCCTCGGGGAAGACGAACGAGGTGTCCGTCGACGGAGCACCGAGGGTATAACTGAGCCCGGTCGGGCTGGCCGCCCTGACTTGCACCCGGCCAACAACGAGCCGACCGCGCCGAGCCACGATGCTGCCCGCCACGTCGTCGCGGCGACGCACGTGCTCACCCACGCTCAGAACGGAGACGGATCGGCCACGAATGACAACACCCCGAAAGGCCTGTGGCGTGGTCGCGCCTCCGCTGGTGGCGAAGGTGAGATCGGCGATCGCGTCATCTGGAAAGGGGTTGTACAGCGTGAGGTACAGCGTGTTCTCACGTGCCGTCGAGCCGCCGCCGAAATACCACTCCGAAGAAGCCTGCGAGGCACACGGAGCGGCTGACCAGCCGAGCGGCCCGCTGATGACCTGTTCCACGCCGACCTCCCCGGCGCCGAGCTCGACGGTCACCGCGCGCCACGGGGAGGCGGCCAGTTCGGAGTAGCGGAGTTGGACGCTCGAACTGGCTGCGACCGTCAGCGGCACCGTGCGGGCCTCACCTTCGGTCGGGTGCACGGTGACGGTGCCAACTGCGTCTGTTTGGCCGGGGTTGACCACGGCCACGTACCCCTCGGCTTCGCCGCCACCGCTGGCCGTGCCCCCCGGGCAGAACCACGTCGACGACAACGCGGATGACGGAGCCGCGGCCGGCATGCTGAGGGTCGCGGTCGCGCCGCGGTCAGACTCTGGCCGATCGATGCGATCGATTCCCGCCGCGATCAGAACGACCGCGAGCAACGTGATGACGGCGATCAGGCGCCTTCGGCCCGGATCGCCGGCGCGAGCGGCGGTCATTCGGAACCCCGCAAGGCGAGGACTGCGGAACGGTGCCGCCGCAGGTTTCGGAAGACCACCCTCAGGGCCAGCACCCAAAGAACAAGCTGCACGGCGAGCGCGGCATACCGCAGCGGCTCCGTCTTGTAGGTGAGACGGCCGTGTCCCGCGCTGGTCTCGAACGCGGATGCCCAACCAAAGGCCCGGCGCTGCGTGGCGTTCGTGCCATCGACCTCAAGCTTCCACCTGGTTGAGTAGGCGGACGCGACGTAGGTTTCGCCGCCATCCGGCAGAGGACCGGTAAAGGTCACCGGACCCGACTCGTTGCTGAGCACGGGCGTCGAGCCGGACAGATCGGCACTTCGAGCAGCATCTGGCCCGGTACGCCGGCTGGCGTCGATCCCGCCCGGCGGCAGGGTGGCTCTCGTCGGCGCCCATGACGCGTTCTCATAGACGGTGAAAGCCTCATCGGAGTCGAGCAACCGCAGGTCGACCTGCTGACGCAAACCCCGGCTGAGGTCGGAGGGCGGCGGACGGCGCAGCGCGTCTTTGGTCGGGGCACCGCGCGCCGGAACGACGATGTAGCGAACCCCCATGGGCGCGAGGAGGTGTCCAAGCCGACTCGTCTGATCGCGTTCGACCAAGCCGACCGCGTCGACCAGCAGGCCGGTCGCGCCGTCGTCTGGGCCTGGCCACAGGTCGATGGCGTCGGGCATCCCGTCGTCGCTGGTGATGTAGCCCAGTCCCGGCGACGCACGCCATGGGTCACCTGGGAGCACCCTCGGATCGCCCAGCCACAACACGCGAAACGCGCCATCGGCCCGCTTGGCTGGCATCCACGAGAGCAACGCGGGCAGATCCCGCTCAGGCATCCCCCACCGGCCATCGACCGCTCCGGACAACACCGGCAGAAGCGCCAACGCAGTTGCCGCGGCTGCGGTGACCGAGGCCAGTTGACGCCATCCGAACTGATAGCCGGGCAGGTCGTGCTCGAACGCGGCCAACCCCAACGCCCCGAGCAAAGGCAGCGCGGCTGCGGCCGGAACGAGCAGCACCTCAACCGTGGGTGGGCTGACGCCGAGCCAGCCCCGCCCGGCGGCCCACGCGACAAGCCAGGACACGATCGTCATCGACCACAGGTGCACGGCCCAGGTGAACCGCCACTTCCGCCCGATGACAAGTGGCAGCGCGCCGACCACAAGGAAGGCCCAACCAAGAGGACCGGCGCCGAGAGGTCCGGTGTGGAACCGCATGATCTGGCCCAACGACGGGGCCTGCGACGCGACGTCTCCGATTCCGATGAGAGGCGACCACCCCGCGCCCGGCAAGAGGACGATCAGCGTCCAGGGGAACAGCAGAACGGCGGCACCGACCGACCCAGCCGCGACCATCCCCGCGGCCCGCAGGCCGGCGTTGGTCTGCCCGGCGACGAGCCCGCCAACGACAGCACCCGCGGCCACCACCACCAACATTCCGGCGAGTGCCGGAGCGAGGGCCAGGCACACCGCGAGCACGATCGCCACCGGCAGCACCTGCTCCCGAAACGCTGGCAGTGCGACGAACCGCCAGGCCGGAACCGGCTTGGCATCGTCTTCGTCATCGTCGTACTCGGGACGTCCACGGAGCGCGCCCTCCGCGATCAAGTACTCCTCGGCCGCGATTGGGTCCATGGTCCCAGCCTCGGCGCCGAGGGTCTCCGACACGTCGTCGACGGCAGAGACTCGATGGTGATGGACGGGCTCAGCCAGCGCACGTCGGACCGGCTCCTCCTCGGGTGCCTCGGCACCCCACGGAGCCACGCCAAAGGCCCGCAACATGCGGACGAGAAGCCACGGCATCAACGCATAACCGAGCACCCCGGCCCAGTTCCCCTGGGCCAAGGCGTCATACGGCAGGGGCACGGCCGCGTACAAGGCGATGGCGACCAGGCGCCCGCGCGAGGAGTCGATCGCTCTCGTCACCCGCCAGGCGCCGGCGATACCAACGAACAGGCCGCCGAGCACGAGCACCTTCTGGAGGGCGCCCATTGCTCCTATGAACAGCATGCCGAGCGCCCCGAGGACGGCGAACGCGACGGGGGCCGGACTCGACGACCCGAGCCCGCTGGTTCGCCACCCGGTCATGTAACTGCGCACGAACTCGACGGGGCTGTCCGGGAACGGTTGGAACTGTCCGATCGCGGCCAGATCGCCAGACAACAGCCCGCGGCTCCCGATGACCATCACCGCGAACACGCCCACCCACACGCCGATGGCCAGTTTCAGTCCACCCCGCCGAAGTGCGCTCGCGAGATCGCGCCCTGCAGCACCCACACCGAGGGTCTGTTCCTCGGTCGCCAACTGGCCACGCACGAACGTGCTCAGCCTGGCGCTGCCACGGGTTTGCGAACGGCGGATCGAACGATCGCTGAGCGACCGGGATCCCTGGGTCGCCTTGCGGGCCGTCCGCAGCCCCTTCCGCTCGGCGAAGTTCCACCTCCAGGCCGACACGATCGCCCAGAGCGCGGCACGCCGTCTTGCCGCGATGGAATATGCCATCTCCGCGAGGGTCAAAACGATGAGCTGCGGCACGATCCGCAGCAGCTGGAGCCGCCCGTAGGTCTTGAGAACGACGCGGAGCCGGTGGCGCAGCTCCATGGGCCGCACCCGCTCGGTCAGTGTGCCGCCGGCTGGGGCCAACTCGAGCGGGCGGAGCCCAGCCGCGGTCGCCTCGAGATGTCTCACCCTGGCCTCGGGCGCGGCGATCACCCTCGCTCCGGCCAGCTGAGCTCGCCACGAGATGTCGAGATCCTCGCCGAACATCAACATGGTCTCGTCGAACCCGCCAAGGGCAACGAACAAGTCGGCCCGGATGAGCTGGGCGCCGCCGGGCGCGACGAACACGTCCCTCACCGAGTCGTACTGCTCCTGGTCAAGCTCATGACGACCGAAGGGGATGGCGACCCCGGCCTTGTCCGCGCTCATGCCGACGGTGAGCAGCAGCTCCGGGTTGTCCCACGCCACAAATTTGGGCGTCACGATGCCCGCGTTCGAGCGGTAGGCCTCCTCGACGAG
>JBPCMH010000346.1:0-10631 GCA_051002495.1 Acidimicrobiales bacterium | reverse complement strand
TCCCTTCGCTTTCCACCCGGGACGCCACACTTTAAGGAGGAAAAAGGTCGCGCCCGGGGGGCGTTTTTCCGTCAGGACGGCAGGGCGTCCGGCCCATCGTGTGTGGTCTTCGCCACGGTGTGTGGCTTCCCACGGCCGGCGGGCGCGCCTCGGGCGTGGGTGGACCGTGCGCTCGTGGCCCCCGGGTCGGTGAACAGCGTGTGTCCGAGGTGCGCGCTTTTTGGGCAATGGGCCTCCTAGCCTGAGTGGCAGTTCTTCGCTGTCCAGCGACCGAAAGGCTTCCCCCATGATCCGGCCGAGCCGCTTGCTGCACGCCCTGCTGACCGCCTGCCTGGCCTTCTCGCTCTTGGTCGTGGCCGACGCTGCCTCCCCCAGCCCGGCAGGAGCGGTTGGCATCACCTCCCTCGACTTCGCCGGACGCGGTTGGGGCCACGGCCGGGGCATGGGCCAGTACGGCGCCCTTGGCTATGCGATCAACCACAACTGGTCGCACACCCAGATCGTCGACCACTTCTACGGCAACACCACCATGACCGCCACGGGTCAGACCGACATGACCGTGGCCCTGACCTGGACGGGCCTCCCCGACATGCTCGTGCAGCAGGAGAAGGGCGAGCTCCGGGTGATTGCCGGCGGTGCACAGATCGTGAACCCGACACCGGGCACACCGAGGGCCGCCCGCGTCAGAAGGGTGGGGGCCAACCTCTTCCAGGTCGAGACCGCCACCGGCTGCGGCGGCGGCTGGACGACCGCAGGCCCACCCGTTGCCGGCCCGGTCTCCGTGCAGCCGACGGCGGAGGGCGATCACTGGGAGACGCTGCTGCAGGTGTGCGGCGGCGGCGGTGTCCGCTGGTATCGCGGCACGGTCGAAGCCGTCGACCTCGGCGGCAGCCTGAAGACGGTCAACCGGGTCGCCCTCGAGTCGTATGTGCGGGGCGTGGTGCCACGGGAGTCCCCCGCATCGTGGGGCGACCTCGGTGACGGGAAGGGCATCGAGGCCCTGAAGGCCCAAGCCGTGGCCGCTCGTTCCTACGCACTTGCTGAGCGCCGAGAGAGCACTTACGGGGCCCAGACATGCGACACCACCTCCTGTCAGGTCTACTGGGGCCGGGCCCAGAACTTCGGTGGCAAATTCGCCGACATGGAGGCGACCCAGACGAACACGGCCGTGGCTGCCACCGCCGCGCAGATCCGCACCCCGAACGGCCAGCCGGACGGCACCCCGGCCCGCACGGAGTTCTCGTCCTCGACCGGCGGGTACACCGCGGGTGGCACGTTCCCCGCGGTCGCTGACGATGGAGATTCGGTCGCTGCGAACCCCAATCACACCTGGAAGGCCAGCCTGCCGGCCACCTACTTCCAGGACAAGTGGCCGGGGCGGGGCAAGCTGGTCGACTTGCAGATCAAGAGCCGCAACGGCCTGGGTGCTGACGGCGGACGGGTGACCAGCATCGACATCGTGTTCGAGAACAGCACGGTGAAGATCGGCAACAGCGACCCCAGCCAGTCGACCCAAGGCGGCGAGGCCGTGCGCGGCGCGCTGGCCCTGAAGTCGGACTGGTTCACCATCGTCGACCGGGCATCGTTCCCGTATCACGTGATGACCCGCAACGGTTCGGTGTACGCTTTCGGCGGCGCGGCCTATCACGGTGGGCTCCCCGATGTCGGGGTCACCACCCCGGCCATCGACCTGGCTGAAGGTCCGGGCGGTTATTGGATCCTCGGCCTTGACGGTGGGGTGTTCTCCTTCGGCGTGCCGTTCCACGGTTCGATGGGCGGCCAACGCCTGAACAAGCCGGTGGTCGGTATGGGCGTCACCGCCGCCGGCAACGGGTATTGGGAGGTCGCGTCCGACGGCGGCATCTTCTCGTTCGGCGACGCCGACTTCTTCGGTTCGACCGGCAACATTCGCCTGAACCAGCCGATCGTGGGCATGGCGGCCACCCCGGCCGGCAACGGTTACTGGCTGGTGGCCTCCGACGGTGGCATCTTCTCGTTCGGCGACGCGCCATTCTTCGGTTCGACCGGCAACATCCGGCTTAACAAGCCGATCATCGGTATGGCGGCGACCCCGTCGGGTAACGGTTACTGGTTGGTGGCGTCCGATGGCGGCTTGTTCGCCTTCGGCGACGCCAGCTTCCAGGGCAGCCTGCCGGGCGCCGGCGTCAACGAGACAGCGGTGGAGATGGTTGCCGAGCCGGATGGCCGCGGCTACTTGCTGGTCACCTCGGCCGGGCGTGTCTACGGGTTCGGCTCTGCGTCATCCGGCGGCGGGCCGGCAACCTATCGGGCCAGCTCCCCGACGGTGGCCGCTGGTCGCCAACGCTGACCCCATCGCACCGAGGCTGACCGCCGATCGCCGGGCCCCCCAAGGCTGACCCCATCGCGCCTAGCCGACTGGTCAGCGTGGCGCGATCAGCGCAGCGTGGTCGAGGTGGTCGACGTCGAGGTCGTCGAGGTGGTCGGAGTCGGCCCCGCCGGTCTCTCCTCACCGATCAGCAAGGCCAGGTCGACCGCCCTGTTGGTGCCGGACAGGCCGGGTTGGGCACCGTGGAAGGTGGCATCACCGAAGCTGAAGATGCCGCCGTCGGCATTGAGCACGTAGTACCCCCGACCGGCGCCGGTTGCCCGGATCTGGACCGCCTTGTCGGTCTTCACGCCAAGGCCAGGCACGCTGCCCCGGAAGCGCACACCGAAGCTAAAAATGCCGCCGTCCTCGGCCTGCAGCCAATAGCCAGATCCGTTCGGATGCGGCGCCATTGAGACCACCGGGGCGTTGAGCTTCAGGTTTCCGGTTGAGCCGTGGAAGCGGGCGTCACCGAAGGAGAACACGCCGCCGTCCTTGGCCAGCAACCAGTAGCCAGCCCCGGTCGGCGTGGCTGCCATGGCCACGACGGGCGCGTTGAGCTTGATGTTGCCGGTTGATCCGTAGAACGCCGCGTCGCCGAACGAGAACACACCGCCGTCCGCGCCCAGGATCCAGTAACCCTTCCCAGTGGGCGTCGGCTCGAGGCGAACGGGAGCGGCGTTGAGCTTCATGTTCTCGACCGACCCGCGGCCCGTGGCGTCGCCGAAGGTGCTGACCCGGCCGGCGCCGGACAACACCCAGTAGCCATCGCCGGTGGGGGTGACGGCGAGGGAAGCTGAGGGTGAAACAGGCGGCAGCGACGTCGGGAGCAGCGGGCCAGCCTCGCCGAAGTTGTAGGTCTTGGTGTCGCGCCCCAACACGCGGTAGCCAAGCGTCGGCCGCGGGTTGTTGGCGGCTTCAATCGCATCGGCCACTCTCTGGCGGAGCTCGGGGAGCTGGTTGAAGAGCTGGCCGCCGGGACACTCTGTCTGGCCAACGTCGCGGTGACCAACGATGGTTGCCTTCGACCCCGTCGACCACGACCGGTTGGCCAGCGCGTCGATCTCGTGCCGGTCGGCCTTCCAAGCCAGGAGCGATTCAAGCGCGGTCATCGCCTTCTGGGTTGGCGCGGTGTCGGAGAACGTGCCCAGCAGGGCGACGCCGGCCGACCCGGTGTTGTTGTTGGCCGCGTGGGCCCCGATCACACCTCGACCTGACGCGTCCTCACCGCTCGGCGTCTCGCCGGTCGGGTAGGCCCGGGCATACCGACCCTCGTACACGCGCCCTTGGGCATCGATCAGGAAGTTGTAGCCGATGTCCCACCATCCGTTGCCCTGCGTATGCCAGGAGTAGATGGCCCGCACGGTGGCCGCCGGATTGGGGTCGCTGTTGGACGTGACGGTGTGGTGCACGACCAGCCCGGTTACCTCGGCGAAGGATGGCGACCCGCTGCGCAGGCTCTCGTCCGCGCCCCACTCGGAGCGCGAGATGACCGCCGGCGCTGGGACCGCGACATCGTTGTTCGGAGCGGCCGTGGCTTGGGCCGGGCCCGCGGGAACCAGCCGCCTCGGACCGCCGACGGTGTCGATCGCCGCGACCTCTACCGCGGTGGGCTGACCTTCGCGCACGGCAATCTCGACGTGACGGGCGCCAGGAGTCACGAGCAGGCCGGAGACCTGCCGACTCGATGCCTCGCCGTTGTCCCTGGACAGGTCAAACGCGACGTCAACGTGCTCCCAGGGCGACCATGCGGTTCCGTCGGTCCATCGGAGCTCGAGGCGGTCGGTGCCGAGGCCGATCCAGCGCACGCCAACGTGGGAGGCAGCGAAAGGGAGGGCGGTGGGCCCGTCGAGCGAGGCGGTCACCTGCTCGAATCGGGTCTCGGGCGCGCTCCACGCCCAACGGGTCGGGAACACAGTGCCGGCGACCGCCAACAGTGCGGCGACCACCAGAGCGACTCGGCGGCTTCTCATTGGGTGTTGCATCCTCCAGGACCATCGGCGCGGAGCGGGTCGCCCTGCTGTTCCGCCCGACGTTGCACGCTACCGGGCCAACCTCATTGACAACAGGGGTCTCTTGACCCACTTCCTCCACCCAGGGGCACCATCGGCACCGATCGGCGTCAACCTGAAGGATCGACCCGACAAATTCCGCGAAACCGTCCGATTCACCCCGGCAAGAAGCTGGTTCAGCGCTGATCGATGGCTCTGGCCATCCCGACCACGGCCTTGGTGAGGCGGGTACCGCCCATTGATCCGAGGAAGGGAGCATCGCCGAAGGCAAAGAGGCCGCCGTCGGCCGCGACGAGCCAGTAGCCGTCGCTGCGACAGGTCGGCGCCATCCCCACGATCGGCGAGTTCAGTTGGATGGCCCCGGTCAAACCGTGGAACTTGGCGTCGCCGAAGGCGAAGATGCCGCCGTCAGATGCCACCAACCAGTAGCCCTGACCGGTGAGCGTGGCCGCCATGGCCACGATCGGTTTGTTGATCGCGATCCCGCCGGTCGACCCTTTGTAATCGGCGTTGCCAAAGGCGAAGATGCCGCCGTCGGATGCGGTGAGCCAATAGCCGCCGCCCACCGGCGTGGTCTCCATGGCCACGATCGGGGAGTTGATGGCGATCCCGCCGGTCGAGCCATGGAACTCGGCGTCGCCGAAGGCGAAGATGCCGCCGTCGGATGCGGTGAGCCAGTAGCCGCCGCCGGTCGAAGTGGGCCGCATAGCCACGATCGGCTGGTTGAGCTTGATGTTGCCGGTCGAACCGTAGAACTCGGCGTCGCCGAAGGCGAAGATGCCGCCGTCGGATGCGGTGAGCCAGTAGCCCCGGCCCGTTGGCGTCGGCGACATGGCCACGATCGGCTTGTTCAGGGTGATCGCCCCGGTCGAGCCGAAGAACGGCGCGTCGCCGAAGGCGAAGATGCCGCCGTCGGACGCCACCTCCCAATATCCGAGCTTGGTGGCTCGGGGCGGCGGGTTGGGCAACCCGGCCAGTGCGGCCGCCAAATCGATGGCGCCGCTGCCGAACTCTGGGTCGGGGCCGGCCCGTCCGAGATCGCGCGCCGTTGACCGCAAGGCATCGCGCACCCTGGCCGCCGACGGATTCGAGGGCTGGGACAGCAGGACAGCAGCGGCTCCACTCACGTGGGCCGCGGCCATCGAGGTGCCCGTGTCGAAAAAGTGTCCGAAGCCTCCGCTGTCGAAGCTCTCCTGCAGAATGGCGAAGGGTTTGTCGTTGGGCATGCGATCGCTGAGCTCACCGCCGGGGGCGGTGACCGCCAAGGTGCAGCCACCGTTGGAGTAGCCGCCCCGTGTTCCGTTGTGACGGAGCCCGCCTACCGCGAGCGCCCCCGGACACGATGCCGGCCAGGAAACCGGTGCGAAACCGGGGCTGGCCTCGTTGCCCGAGGCGACCACCACGACCGCGGACGTCGCTGCGCTGGCGATCGCGTCGCAGAACGCCTTTGAGTAGGGACCGCCCAGCGAAAGGTTGATCACCCTGGCGCCCACGCTGACGGCCCGGTTGACCCCGGCGATGGCCGCGCTGACCGAGCCCGATCCGTCGCCCTCCAGGACCTTGATTGGCACGATCTCGCTGTTGGGGGCCACGCCCACGACGCTGGGCACGGTCTTGGTGCCGGGGTTGCCAGTCAACTGGGCAATCGTGCCGATCACATGGGTGCCGTGGCCGTTCTCGTCGTCGGGCGTGGCGTCGCCTCTGGCGTAGTCCCAATCGTCGGCGGTGTTCACGTTGGCCGGCGCGTCGGTTCCGTTCGGCCGGTAACCCGAGTCGACCACCGCCACCCGGATGCCATCGCCAAGCTTCACGCCGGACTCGTAGGTCGACTGCCAGTTGATGCTGGCCGGGTTGGCCGGGCCGGACGGGTGGAAGTTCCACTGCTGGTCGTAGGCGTTGTCGGGCGGCGGGGCGAGGGCGTGAACTCGCTGGTCGACCTCGACGTAGCGCACATCGTCGCGTGCTTCGTAACTGGCGATGGCGCTCTTGACGTCGTCGACGGTAACGATGTCGAGATCGATGGCGGCGACCCGGTCGACGAGGGTGGCATCTGCTTGGCGGTGCGCGGCATCGGGTGATGGCGCGGCTTCCGGGTCGAAGGCCACGAGGAGACGGACGGCGCCGGACAGGGCCGGCGTGCCGGGCGCGGCGTCGGCGGTTGAGGTCGGCACGACGAACACCGGCACGATGATCGCGATCAAAGCCGCCGCGACGGCGGCCACAGCAGCACGCATGCCTGTCAGGTTACGGGATCAAGGGGCTTAGTTCGCGGCACCGCTGGCCGCGTAGATCCGCCGTACGACTTCCTCGATGTCGGGCTCCTCGATGGAGATGTCGAGCAACGGCCGGGTGGCTGCGACGGCGGCGATGACAGCCGCCGCGGTCGTTTCGGATCTCGAGAACTGCAGCCACTGGCGGGGCCCGTCGACCCGAACCACCCGGGTCCCCTCGATCTCGAGTGGGGGACCGGTCTCGGCCAGGTCGACGACCACGGTCCGATCGCCACCGTGCTCGGCCTTGATGGCCGCAACCGTTCCGTCGTGGATGATCCGTCCGTGATCGATGACCACGAGCCGCGAGCACAACCGTTCAACATCCACCAGGTCGTGGGTGGTTAGAAGCACGGTGACACCCCGTTCGGCGTTCGCCCTGGCCAGGAACTCTCGCACCCTGGCCTTGCTGACGACATCGAGGCCAACCGTTGGCTCATCGAGGTACAGGATCTCCGGGTCGTGCAACAGTGCCGCAGTCAGGTCGCCCCGCATGCGCTGGCCGAGAGAAAGCTGTCGAACCGGCGTGGGAAGGAACGGAGCAAGGTCGAGGAGATCGGTGAGTTCATCGAGGTTGTGTCGCCACCGGTCCATGGGGACCCGGTAGACGTGGCGCAGCAACTCGAACGACTCGATCAGTGGCAGATCCCACCACAACTGGGTGCGTTGCCCGAAGACCACCCCAATGCGCCGGGCCAGCCCCACCCGGTTGCGCTGCGGATCGAGGCCGGCCACTTCTATGTGACCAGCGGACGGGGTCAGGATTCCGGTCAGCATCTTGACAGTCGTCGACTTGCCAGCTCCGTTCGGACCGATGTAGCCGCACAGCTCGCCCCGCTCGATGGTCAGGTCGATTCCGCTGACCGCGCTCACGGTTGCTTTGTGGCGGCGAACCCGGCCGGCCCGGCGATAGACGGTGAAGTGCTTCTCGACTCCGTCGAGTCGGATGTGGACGGTCACAGCTCAGCTCCCGGTGCTTCGGTGATGGCGGAGCCCGAGGCGCCAGACAGCCCGGGCGAGGACGAATGCGATGCCGGCGATCACCGGCGAGAGGTAGGGAAGGATCGCGGGTAGGCCGAACCGGTCCACCTCGGCGTTTCGCCCAAGGATGACCAGTGCTGGCATGTAGCCGACGAAGCCGATGGGCACCACGAAAAGGATGAGGCGGCGAACCCAGCCTGCGTAGATGGTCAGCGGATACTGCGAGACGAAGTTCCCGCCGTAGGTGAAGGCGTTGGCCATCTGCTGGGTCTCGACGCTCCAGAAGGCGACCGAGGCGGTGACCACCCAGATCGAGCCGTAGATGACGACGCCGGCGGCGATCGTGACTGCGGTGAACGCGGCCAGCCCAGGCGACCAGGTGATATCGAGGTTGGCCGCAGCCAAGGCCATCACGGTGCCGGCTTGGGCCATCTTGCCCAGCCGTCGGAAAGCGAACTCTTCCGCGCTGAGTTGTACGAGCGCGCCCATGGGCCGGATCAGGAGACGATCGAAGGTGCCGTCCTTGATGCGGCGGGACACGTACTCCACCGATCCGATGAGGGTGTCAGCCAGGCCGAATGAAACGCCGCTGAGGCCGAACAGGAAGGCCACCTCGGCCAGCGACCACGAACCGAGTTGGGGCACGCGATTGAACAGCACCGCGATGGCCAAGAAATCGAGCAGCGGGGCGAAGGCCTGCGAGATGGTGAAGATGATGAACGAGGTGCGGTACTGCCAGTCGGAACGAACCCGCGCGGCCAGCATCCGGCCGTACACCGCGGTGCTGGTCATCAGTTCAGCCACCCTGGATCACGACCTTCCGGGTGGCTGCAGACACGACGATGCGCCCGGCCCCCAGCAGCGCGGCGATCCAGATCAGTTGGCCGCCAAAGGCACCGATGAGGCCCACACCCGAGTATTTGCCGAGGAAGACCTCAACCGGCACCTGCACCATGGCCGGAAACGGCGTCAGGCGGGCCAGCCCCTCGAGCCAGCCGGGGAAGAACGTGATGGGCAGGATGAAGCCGGACAGGAACAACCAAATGAAGTTGGCCAACTGCACCGGACCGCGATCATCGAGCAACCAGAACGACGTGAGCCCGAGCAGAAACCGGAACCCGAACGATGCAACGTTGGCCAGTGCCACGGCAACCACGAACGCGACCGCTTGGACCGGGCTCGGCAGGCGGAGGTCAAAGGCCATGGCGCCTACGAGGAACGGGGGAATCCCGCGGGCGAGTGCGTGGAACAACGCCCTACCGAGGTCTCGTGTCAGCCAATACAACTGGAAATCGACCGGCCGGAACAGATCGGTGACTACATCGCCGGAGCGCACCCGCTCGCCGATCTCTCCACTGCCGCCGAACGCGGAGATGACCATGAGCATGCCTTGGGTGACGAAGACATAGGTCAGCGCGTCGGTGGCGTCGAAGCCGCCCACGACATCGCGTTGGCTGAAGACGGCCAGCATCACCGCGGCCTGGATGAACCCAAAGACGGTATTGGTGAAGACGCCAGCGATGGTCGCGCCGCGATAGGTCGACGTCCGTCGGAACTCCCGCTTGGCCAACTCCCACCACAGCCGCATCTCTAAGCTCCCGGGGACGCGCGACGACACCCCCGACCCATGCTGGCCCGGGGGGTACCGATGACGACGCGACCCTACTGCGGTTGCGCGTAGCCCCGCAGGACGGGCGGGTAGCCTCGGACGCCGTGCCGACGCCTGCTGAAGAGATCGTTGAGGCCGCCCGCGCCCGGGAGTCGTCCGCCGACTTTCCTGCCGCGCTGGTCGGCCGGATCCGTTCGGCAACGGCCCGGTTGGGCGCGACTGCCGTTCGGCCTGACGACATCCGACACGCGGCCGTATTGGTGGAGCGGGCCTCTGCTATCGATCCGCAGGTACCAGCCGTGGCGCGAGCGGCGCCGCTCGGCCTGGCCAAGCAGGTCATCAAGAAGGCGATGTTCTTTTACATCCGCTTCCTGGCCGACCAGATCAGCCTGCTCGGGCATGCCGCGGCCAGGATGGGCTTCTCGGTCGCAGAGCGGATCGACAGCCTCGACGAAGAGATCGCCGCGCTCCGCAGTCGGGTAGAGGCGCTGGAGGCGGCGGCCGATCCGACCGGTGAGACGAAGTGACCGCGGTCCATCAGTTCGTTCCGAACTTCGCGTCCGGCGACGCCATCGGCTTGCATGTGCGCAACACCCAGGCTGCGCTGCGGCGGGCCGGGTACCGGAGCGACATTTTCTACGACGATGTGCAGGCCAGCGTTAAGCACCTCGGTCGGCCTTACACAACCTTCGAGCCGACCCGCGGCGATTGGATCATCTATCACCTCTCCACCGGCAGCAGGATCGTCGAAACGGTGTTCGATGCGGGTTGTGACGTCGGTGTCTACTTCCACAACATCACACCGGCTGCCTACTTCGAACGTTGGGCACCGGGCGCTGCTGTGAACATCAGGGAAGCGCGGTCAGAGATGCGGCGGTTGGCCAGCGTGAGCAAGTTCGCCATGGCGAACAGCTCCTTCAGCGAGACCGAGCTCAAGGAGGATGGGTTCGCCAACACCGCCGTGGTGCCGGTCCTGATTGACTTCTCCGATTACGACACGCCACCGCATTCCCGACGGCTCAGCCAGCTCGAGGACGACCGGCGAAGCAGCGGCGCTCGGTGGTTGTTCGTATCCCGGTTGGCCCCCAACAAGTGCCAGCACGACGTGATCGGGGCCTTCGCGCTCTACCGCGCCGTTCACGACCCGAAGGCCACCCTGACGATCATCGGCGGCAAGACCGCCGACATCTACTACCGGTCGCTGCAGGTGTTGATCGATGAGCTCGACGTCGCCGACAGCGTCGAGCTGACCGACACCATCTCGTTCCCAGAGCTCCTCGCCTATTACCGCACCAGCGACGTGTTCGTCTGTCTGTCAGAGCACGAGGGCTTCATGGTGCCGCTGTTGGAAGCGATGCACTTCGGGGTTCCGGTGGTGGCCTATGCCCGCACGGCCGTGCCCGAGACGCTGG
>JBPCMH010000345.1:0-7027 GCA_051002495.1 Acidimicrobiales bacterium | reverse complement strand
TTTGTTGGGTGAGGGCGAGGTGGGGAAAAGAGACACCCCCCCCACTGGGGGGGGTTTTTTTTCCCCTCCCTTTTTTTCCCCCCCCCACTGCGTTTTGGGGCGCTCGATCGTGCCGTCAGGCGGATCGGGCGGTGATGCCCTCGGCCACGCCGACCAGCGCGGCAGCCGAGAGGAAGGCGACGATGGCGCCGAGCACGTTGAGCTCGAAGATGCCGCCCGTGCCGAGCAGGTTGGCCACGAGTCCGCCGATGACGGACCCCACGACGCCGAGCAGCAGGGTTGTCAACAGCCCGAGTTGCTGGCGTCCAGGAACGAGCAGGCGGGCGACTGCGCCCACGATGAGCCCGAAGAAGATGAATCCGATCATGCGAGGTCCTTTCCTAGGAATGCTTACCCGGCATGTACCCCGACGTCATCGGTCCCGAACACAGGCAAGGGTGTGCGGTGCGGTGCGGTGCGGTGCGCCGCGCAGGCGCGGTGGCTCGGAGCGGGGCGCCTACCCTCCACGCCATGCGGAAACGGGTGGGAGCGCTGGTCGGGCTGGTTGTCGTGCTGTGGCTGTTGGTGCCGGGCGGTGCCCAGGCCAAGTCGTTCAGGATCGCCGCGGTCGAGATCGAAGCCGTGCTCAACCCCGACGCTTCGATGCGCGTGGTTGAGCACCTCACCTACGACTTCCAGGGGGAGTTTCACAACGGCACCAGGCCCATCCCACCGGGTGACTATCAAATCGTCGACGTCACGGTCTCCGAGAATGGCATCCCCTTGCCATCAGACGGCGGCCCTTACAACCTCGCCTGGCACTACGACGCCTTCAACGAGCGCCGCACCTTCGACATCTCCTACACCGTGATCGGCGCGGCGAAGGTGGGCTCCGATGTCAGCGAGCTCTATTGGAAATGGGTCGGTGCCGATCACCCGGGCGTCGGCGCGGTGCGGGTCGGGCTGTCGGTGCCTGGCAATGGAGCGGATGTCAGAGCGTGGGGTCACGGCCCGTTAGACGGTGGTGTCGCCATTGAGGGCAACACGGTGCGTTGGTCGGTCGATGGTCTTCCCGCAGGTCGCTTCGTCGAGGGCCGGGTCACGGTGCCAACCGGCTCGTTCGTCGTGCCTCCGACCTCCGGAGACCGGCTTCCGAGCGTGCTGGCCGAGGAGCAGGAGTGGGCCGACGACGCGAACGCCGCCAGAGCGCGGTCCGAGCGCATGGAGCGGCTGCGCGACAGTTTCGTTCGGGCGTTTCCGATCATCCCCCTGCTGGGTTGGGTCGGGTTCATGTACGCGTTCTTCCGCTGGGGCAAGGAGCACCCGCCCGCTCGCGACGTTGGCCAGTACCTCCGCGAACTACCTGACGATCCGCCGGCCTTCGTCCCCATGCTCGACGCGTTCGGCACCCCCGATCCGACCACGCTCTCGGCCACCATCATCGACCTTGCACAACGCGGCTTCCTCAGCATCGAAGAAGAGCGTCGCGATCGCATGATCCTGTCGGACAAGGTCGATTGGATCATGCGCTGGCAACAGCCACCGGATGAGGTGAGGGCGTGGGAGCGGCACGTGTTGTCGAACCTGTTCGCTTCGGGAGCGGAGGTCAGGCACAGCGATTGGATCGCGGGCATGAAGCGCAACCAGACCGAGGCCAGCCGCTGGTGGGAGCGCTACAAGGAACTGGTCCGTAAGGACTTCAAGAGTCGCCAGTACGTCGAAGGCGGCCGTGGGCCCGCGTACGCAATGAACGGCCTGATCGGTGCCGCGGTCGTCGGCTCCGGCATCCTCGCGCTTACCGCGGGAGGCCCGATCGGATTGGTCGGATTGGCGTCGGGCGGGATCCAACTTGCCGTCATGCCGGTCTTGCGCCGTCGGAGTCCGGCCGGCGCTCAGCGTCAGGCGGAATGGGAGGCCGTCGAGCGCTTCCTGCGAGACTTCTCCCAACTCGAGGACGCACCGGTTGGCCACTTGATTCTGTGGGAGCGGTACCTCGTCTACGCCGTCGCCCTGGGCGTGAGCGCAGAGGTGGCGAAGGCCATGGCGATGCGGGTGCCGGTCGCGGCGGATGGAACTTCACCCGGGTTCGCACCCTGGTATATCGGTTCTGCCTTTGGCCGGGGCGACGGCTTCGACAGCTTCTCCGACTTCTCCGAGGCTTTCGGACCGGCGGTGGTGGCGGCAGCAGTTCCGTCGTCGTCGAGCAGCGGGAGCGGCGGTGGCGGCGGCTTCTCGGGCGGTGGCGGTGGAGGCGGTGGTGGTGGCGGCATGGGGGCGAGCTAAGGGCCGGTCGATCAGGCTTCAGGCAGTACCCGCGTGAGCGTTGCCTCGCTCATTTGTCGCATCAGCGGGTTGTCGGCCGAGTTGGACAGCGTCGCCACGGCGTGGGTCAGCGCCCACCCGCGTCCGCGCCGCCAGAGGCTTTCGTCGTCTGCGCCCGCGGCCTCCCGGAACGTTGCGTGATGCTCGGTCGGGAGCAGCATCCACGCGCTCATGAGGTCGGTGGCCGGATCTCCCACGCACAGGTCGGTGAAGTCGATGACCGCTATCAACCGGCCGCCATCGACGACGGTGTTCGCGGGGTGTAGGTCGCCGTGGAGCCACCTCGGCGGCCCCGCATGTTCGGGCAAAGCGACGGCCCCCTCCCACGCAGCCAGGGCCGCCTCCCGCCAACGCTCCGGAATGACAGCGATTGCATCGCGAGTTCGGGCGTCTCTCTCCATCAGGGGTATGCCGCGCCACGGATTGAGCGGCGCGTCAAGGGGAACCTCAATGGTTGCGAGGGCGCCAACGAAGGCCCCGAGCTTCGCGGCGGCATCGCGCAGGTCCGTCGGCGGTGTATCCGCTGCGCTCTCACCCGGGTACCAGGGGCACACGCTCCACCGATACGGGTAGCGGTCGATCGACGTCCCAATCCGGATCGGGACGGGCACGGGAAGCGGCAAGCGCGGTGCCAGCATCGGCAGCCAGCGTTGTTCGTGGGCGATCACCGCGGCTGATTCAGCACGCCGAGGCAACCGGACCACGAATCGGTCGCCTAACCGAAACGAGACGTTGTCCCATCCGGTGGCCAGCGGCGAGATCGCCAGGCCGACCAGGTCAGGATGCTGCTCGGCGAGGAGGTCCTGCACCAGGCGGATGTCGATGCGCACATCGGCTGCTGGCATGTTTCTCGTCGTCATTGGTCGGTCGGCATCAGCGGTGGCTTCGCCGCCACACGAGCCGGAGACCGGACCAAATGTCGTCGATGGCGCAGACCTTGGTGTCGACCAGTCCGGTCGGGATGGCGATGTCGCGCACGCGGTTTTCGCTCATGTCGGTCGGCACCTTCGAGGTTCGCTTTGGCCACGCGACCCAGAGTCCGCCGGCCGGAAAGATCATCCGGCCGAGCGCATCGATGCGTTTCTCGAGCGCGCTCGCCTCCTTCGTGAAGAAGACGACCACGTCGACCTTGCCACGCCCCGATGACCGGAGGTTGACACCTTCAGGGAGCGGTCCGAGCAGTGCGTCGAAGGTGTCGGGCGGATCGAGGATCGCGATGGTCTGACCCTCTTTGAACCCAAGCTTCTTTTGCAGGGGAGCCCCTGAGTATCCGGCCATCAACTGCGAGTCTGCCGCATAGGCTCGGCAACATGTCGAGCACCGAACGTCCGCCCGCCGATCCAGCCAGGTTGCTCGAACACTGGAAGGAGGCAGACGTCGGTGATCTGCCACCCGGTCGGGTTATTGCCAACCTCAAGATCGCGGGGATGCCCGACTTCCTACGCGCCACCCTGACTGGTCTCCAGGAGGCCGAAGCCGACACCGACTCGATCGCCGCGATCATCGACGCGTGGAGCAAATGGGAGCGCGCCAACCTCGGTCCTCAGGCTTTGCTGGACGAGATACGCGCCGCCGGGGTGGAAGGGTTCCTCGAGCGGAGCGTGGCTGCCCAGCAGGAGGCCTTCGGGGAGCAGTGACGGCGCGCCGTCGGCGGCCCGGACCGCAGAAGATCCCGCGCCCGCCCGCGGTTCGGCCGGGTGACCCGCCGCCGTGGCCGGAGTTGGCTCACGGTGTGCGACGGCCCCCACTGACACTCGACGATGTGCGAACGGCCGTTGCGCGTCACCGTCCTCTGCCCGACATCCTTCCCGCGCCAGTCGGACCAGGCACGGCCGGCGTCCTCGCCGCCTTCTTCGAGGAGCAGGACGAGGCTCGAGTGATCCTCACCCGCCGAGGTGAGTGGATGCGATCGCACAGCCACCAGGTGGCGTTTCCGGGCGGACGGGTTGAGCCAGGCGAGACGCCGCTGCAGGCCGCGTTGCGCGAGGCCCACGAGGAAGTCGATCTCGACCCCGATCTCGTCACGATCATCGGCGCACTCGACGTCATGACCACCATCTCCCAACCGATGGGCGGCATCTACCCGTTCGTGGGCGTGCTCGACCGGCGCCCCAAGCTCACCGCTAATCCCGACGAGGTCGAGCGGGTCTTCGATGTGGCCCTCAGCGAGCTCATGGAGGAGGGTTGCTACCGCGAGGAGGTCTGGGGTGTGGCGGGTTCGGAGCGACCGATCTACTTCTTCGAGCTCGACGGCGAGACCATCTGGGGAGCCACGGCCCGCATGCTGCACGAGATCCTGGCACTCGTCGGCGGCTCGATGCGGGCCGGCTGACATCGCGAGCGCGGGAGCGGACGCGCCGGCGGAGCCGTTGTCACCGCGCTAGCGGGCGAAGATGCCGACCAGCAGCGGCGCGATGGCCAGGGCTGGCAGGAACGACGCCACCCGCACCGCCTTCACGTCGAGCAGGCGGATGCCGATCCCCATCACGAGCAGTCCGCCCGTGGCCGTCAACTCCAAGATCATTCGGTCGCTGAGGACTACGTCAGCCTGGCCGGCGAGCAAGGTGATTACGCCCTGGTAGATAGCGACCGGGATGATCGAGAAGGCGACGCCCCATCCCATTGTGGCGGCGAAGATGATGCTCACCAGCCCGTCGAGGGCGGCCTTCACAACCAGGAGATCGATGTCGCCCGCGCGCCCGTCGGCGATCGATCCGAGGATGGCGAGCGGGCCGACGACATACAGCAGGCTGGCCACCACGAAACCCTCCACGAACCGGTGGTGGGTATCTGCCGGTTCCGCGCGCAGGGCCGTGTTCGTCGCCGGGGCATCCTCGGGCAACTCGCGCTCGACCACGCCTTCGACGGTGATGTCCACCGGCCGGTCGACCCTGGCGCGGATGCGCTCGCCGACGACCGCCAGCCGCTCCTCGACGCCAGCCAGCTCGCCCAGCAGGCCGCCGACCACCACCGACACCAGCGGGATGACCAGGTTGGCCGTCCCCGATGCCTGGCGGACGCCGAGCGCCAGCACGGCGAGCCCGACGCCGTGCAGCATCGTGACCCTGGCTCGCTCGGGGATCCGGGTGCCAACGACCAAGCCAACGGCGGCTCCGCCCAGGATCGTGGCGAGGTTGATCAGTGTGCCAAGGCCAACCATGGCCCGGCACGGTAGCGTTTCACCGTGATCGCTCATTCCGCTCCCGGTCCCATCGCCCGCTCCGAGGTGTTCAAGGCGTTGACCCGGATGGGCTACGACCTGACCGATGCGACGAAGAAGGCCGTGATCTCCGGGCTCGACACGATGGCCGACACCGAGGAAGGCGTCATCGACCGGGCCAGCGGCGCACGCAAAGCGGTCGTCTATGAGATGAACGCAGCGGTTGCCCGCCAACTGCTCAAGGCCCTTCGACCATGAGCATCACCACCATCCCGTTCTTGCAGTGCCCGCTGCTGGCACTGACCGGCCTCGACTGCCCCTTTTGCGGCGGCACCAGGGCGACCCTCCAGTTGGCCCAAGGCGACGTGGCGGCCGCGCTCGACTTCAACCTGGTGTGGGTGCTGGTCGCGCCGCTGGTTGCCTACCTGGTCGGCGCGTGGGTGTTGGCCCGCTTGGGAGGCCCTCGCTTGCCGGCGTTTGTCATCACGCCACGGGTTCAGCGGGCGGCCTTCGTGGCGCTGCTCGCCTTCATGGTTGTCCGAAACCTGCCGATCGCCCCCTTCTCCGCGCTCAAGGCCTGATCCGCCCGACGGCAGCCCCGCTCGCTCGGAGTAGACTCTCCCTTTTCCAGCGCCGCGGTGAGCAAGGGGTGAGGCAGTGCCTGAGGTCGAGATCGGAATCGGCAAGTCCGGGAGGCAGGCGTACGGGTTCGACGACATTGCGATCGTGCCCAGCCGGCGCACCCGCGACCCAGAGGACGTCGACATCAGCTGGGAGATCGACGCCTACAAGTTCGAGCTTCCGCTCCTCGGGGCGGCCATGGACGGCGTCATTAGCCCGGCCACGGCGATCGAGATCGGTCGGCAGGGCGGGGTCGGTGTGCTCAACCTGGAAGGTCTTTGGACCCGTTACGAGGACCCAGAGTCGCTGTTCGAAGAGATCTCCCACCTCGACAACGACAAGGCCACCGCCCGCATGCAGCAGATCTACTCAGAGCCGATCAAGGGCGAACTGGTCACCCAGCGGATCCGCGAGATCAAGGAAGCTGGCGTTGTCGCCGGAGCGTCGCTCACCCCGCAGCGGGTGGAGCAGTACGCCAAGCACATCATCGACGCCGAGCTCGACCTGTTTGTGATCCAGGGCACGGTCGTCTCGGCCGAGCATGTCTCCAAGAGCGTCGAGCCCCTCAACCTCAAGAAGTTCATCCGCGAGTTCGACACGCCGGTGATCGTCGGCGGCTGCGCCTCCTACAAGGGAGCGCTGCACCTCATGCGCACCGGGGCCATCGGTGTGCTCGTCGGCGTGGGCCCGGGCAACGCCTGCACCACCCGGGGGGTGCTCGGCATCGGCGTGCCGCAGGCCACCGCTATCGCGGATGCGGCCGGCGCCCGCACCCGTCACCTCGACGAAACCGGGGTCTACGTCCAAGTCATCGCCGACGGCGGGATGTCCAAGGGCGGCGACATCGCCAAAGCCATCGCCTGCGGCGCCGATGCCGTGATGATCGGCTCACCGCTGACCTCGGCCCACGAAGCTCCCGGCCGGGGATACCACTGGGGCATGGCC
>JBPCMH010000344.1:0-12644 GCA_051002495.1 Acidimicrobiales bacterium | reverse complement strand
TTGTGATCGATGCGGCGGACAAAGGCCGACGGCAGCGTGGCCGCGACTCTCGCCGTCGGATCCTCCGCGCTGTCGGCGTCGATGACGAGCACCGACAGGTCGGGGTAGTCCTGGGCGCCAAGCGCCGAGAGCACCTCCTCGAACCACGGCCCCGGGTCGTGGGTAACGACGACGGCGACAACGGGAGGGGCCCCGGCGCCTGGTGCCGTTGGCTCCGGCGGGGCCGGTTCACCCGGCGGCTGGGGGTCCATCAGGCGTCCGAATCTAGCGGTCTGCGAGCCCCACCCCGCCACGTGCGAGGGCGAAGCCCAACCGCGACCGCCTGTGGTCGTTCGTCACATCCTGGCCGCTGTGCTTGCAACTGTTGCATACAATCGCTATTGTTGCTAGCAGCGGTTCGGAGCGGCCAACGTTGGCTTCCCCGAGCCCAACCACCCAGAAACACCCGCAGGCAACCCCCCAGAACCTGCAGGCAATCCCCCAGACAGAGGAGCCACACCATGGCTGATTTCACCAAGCTCGCCAAGGACGCCGTGTACGTCACCATTGGCATCGGCGTCATCGCCGTGCAGAAGGCCCAGGTCCGCAGGCGCGAGATCGAGGCCGAGATGAAGACGCAGCGTGAGACCGTCCGCACCCAGGTCAGCAAGTTCGTTGACGACGTGCAGGGCCGGATCTCCCCGATCGTCGAGCAGGTCGAGGGTCGCATCGACACCCTCGAGAACCGGCTCCCCGGCCAGGCCAAGGAGGCCGTGTCGCAGGCCCGGACCGCCGCCAAGGAAGCCCAGACCCAGCTGCGCAGCCGCCTCAGCACCATCGCCGCAGCCTGATCATCTCCGCAGGGCATGACCCTGCGGTTCTATCCCCCCGGTGAACGGGCCTTCCTCACACGAGGGAGGCCCGTTCGCCTTTTGCTGGGCCGTCTCGGTTGCTCAGGTCGTTCGCAGGTGCTCAGGCCTTGGTTTCGACGGCGGCGCGAGCCTCGGCGAGCACATCAGCCAAGGTCTGCTCCAAGGTCAGGGTGGGCTCCCAGCCGGTCGCGGTGACAAGGCGGCGGTTATCGCCACGGAGGACAGGCACGTCGACCGGTCGCATCAGCGCGGGGTCGACCTCGAACCGGGCGCGAGCCGTCGACATGGCGAGCATGGCATCGGCGATCTCTTCCACGGCCACATCGACGCCGGTGCACACGTTGTAGACCTGCCCCGGCTCACCCCGCTCGATGATGAGTCGGTAGGCCCGCACCACGTCGCGGACATCGGTGAAATCACGCCGAGGGCTGAGGTTGCCGACGGCCAGAGCATCGCTGCCGTCGACCTCAGCAGTCGCGATTCGACGGGCGAGGGCCGGAATCAGAAAGGTCGGTGCCTGCCCGGGGCCGGCATGGTTGAACGCCCGAGCCCGCATGACCTCCAACTTGGGCCCGAGGTGGGCCTGCAGGGCGGCGTACTCAGCGGCCACCTTGCTCGCGGCATAAGGGCTGACCGGCCGGAGCGGTGCGTCCTCGTTTAGCGGTACCTCGTCAGGCGTGACCGTGCCGTAGACCTCGGCCGAGCTCACGACGAGCACCCTCGGCGGCCTCGAACAAGCCGAGGCTGCGGCCAGCACTTCGACGGTGCCAAGTGCGTTCACGCGGAAGGTTTCGGCCGGCTGGTCCCACGACTCGCCAACGTGGGCGAGACCGGCCAAGTGGTAGAGCGCGTCGGCCTGGTTGGCGAGGATCTCTTCGCGGATGGCCGGGCCGTCGGTGATGTCCGCATCCGAGAACAGCACCTCATCACCACTGGCGCGCAGGTAATCGACCAAGTGTGCGCCGACGAACCCACGGCCGCCGGTCACGAGCGCCTTCATGAAGCCGACCTTACAAGCGGCGTTGCGCCGCCTCCGCATAGACCTGTTCGTGCAGGGCGGCGGTGTTGTCCCACGTGAACCGGGAGGCGACCTCGAGCCCGAGCGCTCTGGCCTCGTCCACCGCCAATCCCCCGTCGAGGACATGGCGGATCACCGCGGCCATGGCGCTGGCGTCAGACGCGTCCGACGTGAAGGCGGCACCGCCAGCGAGTTCTTCCATGACCGATCCGGATGTCGTAACGACTGGCGTTCCGCATGCCAGCGCCTCCAAAGCGGGCAGCCCGAACCCCTCGACAAAGGCCGGGTAGACGACGGCCGCCGCGTGTCGGAGCATCACCGGTACGTCGTCGTCGGCGACGTAGCCGGTCTGGACGATTCTTTCCTTGGCCCGTGAACCGGCCACCGCCGCGTGCAGCCGCTCTTCACCCCACCCTCGCCCACCAGCGAGCACCAGCCCCATGTCGGGATGGTCGTCGGCCAAGAGGTCGAAGGCCGCGACCAGTCCCGCCACGTTCTTGCGTGGCTCCATCGTGCCGAGGAACAACAGGTAAGGCCGGCTGGCGCCGAGCCGATCAAGAACATTTGCGTCGCCCGGCTCGGCATTTGGAGTGAACCGGTCGTGGTCGATGCCGTGGGGGACCACCACGGTCGGGGCGACCGGGTCGAGCAACTCGACGAGTCTCCGCCGGGTGGCGTCGCTCACACAGATCACGGTGTCGGCGTCAGCTGCAGCGTGACGGATGGCGCGGCGGAAGAACGACACCTTGGAGCGCTCATGCCATTCCGGATGATCGAAGAAGGTGAGGTCGTGCACGGTCACCACTCTCGGCACGGACAGCCGGGAGGGCATCGTGTAGTGCGGGCCGTGATACACCTCGATCGGCCAGCGTCGAACCCGGCTCGAGGCCGCCGTCTGCTCCCACACCAACCGGGCCGCCCGCGACGCCGGAACAATGGCATCAACGGTCGCCGAAGGGGCCAGCTGCTCCCATCGAGAATGATCACCGCGCCGAGCGACGAGGCGCAGCGCGGTCCGGTTTCGCCGGTGCAACGCCGCGACCAACTCGACAACGTAGCGACCCGCTCCCCTGGGATCGGCCGGGATCGCGCTCACGTCGATGGCGACGCGCCGTTGTTCGTCGCTCATGTCAAGGCCCGCCACAGATCGACATGGGCCGCCGCGGCACGGGTCCAGGTCAGGTGGGCAACGTGCTGACGACCGTGCTCGCGGTGCTCGTCTGCCGCTTGACGGTTCGCTAGCAAGGTCTGCATCGCGTTGCTGATCGCCTCAACATCGGCCGGATCGACGGTCAGTGCGGCGTCGCCGACGCTCGGCACCGTGGTAGAGGCGACGACCGGCAACCCGGCACGCATGGCCTCTACCGGTGGCAGTCCAAAGCCCTCCACGAGAGGGACATAGACAAACAAGCCGGCCCTGGCGTAAAGGCCAGCGAGCGTCGCGTCATCCGGCGCGCCCGCGGCCAGCACGCCGTCCGGCACCTCGCGGACCTGCTCACCCCAACCCTCGGCTCCGACTACCACCATCGGCGGCATACCCGGACGCTGGTCGCGGAGTCGCTCGTACGCGGCGAAGAGGCGGCGCAGGTTCTTGCGGGGCTCCAAGGTGCTCACCGTCAGGATGAAACCGGGAGAGGCCCCCAGCTCTGCGAGCAGCGCGTCGGCGCGATCGAGATCGGCGGGAGGGAGGTGGTCGGACCCTTCGGGTATGACCTCGATCCTCGAACCCGGCAAGCCGGTCGCGGTCAGCGCGTCCGCGGTCCGACGGCTGGGGGCAACAAGTCGGTCGGCGTTGGCGATGGCGTGGAGCAGGCGGCGCTCGTGCCACTCGCGACCCCGGCGCGGGAAGGCATCGGGTGTCTCGCGGAATGCCAGATCATGCACGGTCACCACGAGCCGGCCGCGAACCGCTGGGTAGGCGAACAAGGTCGCGTGCGTCACAGAGCTCAACGGTGCCCGCCAGCCGCGATCCCACAGCCGGGTCAGGAGCCGACCAGGAAGAACAGACGCGCGGACCGGAAGGCCGTAAGCCGCGAGCGGGTCAGGACTCGTGGATGGACGACTGGCCAAGAGCTCGACAGCCGGTCCTTCGGCATCTTCAAACTGAAGCTCAGTCAGCCCACCGATGAGGCCGCGGGCATAGGTGCCGATACCGGCCGGAACCCTGCGCCGCAGCTGCTCGACGACAAGCAGCACCGACCAGTGATCGGCGGTCATCGGGCAGCCACCGCTTCCTCGTACAACGACATCAGCCCGTCAGCGCAGCGCTCCCAGCTGTACTTGCTGACCTGCTGGCGACCGCGTCGGATGAGCTCGTCGCGATACGAGGCATCCCCGACGACAAGCTTCAGCCCGTCGGCCAGCGCAGACACGTCGCCGGTCGGCACCAGATGGGCGGAAGCGCCAAGCACCTCGGGAATCGCGCCGACCCGGGTCGCAACGACCGCGACGCCTGCGCTCATCGCCTCGAGCGGAGGAAGACCGAATCCCTCGTAGACGCTCGGATAGGCCATGACGGACGCGGCGGCGAGCAGGTCGGCGCGCGCTTCGGCGTCCACCCAACCAATCCGACGGACCCGGTCCCCGTGCGTCGAGGCATCGATCTTCGCGGTCAACTCCGAGGCTCCCCACCCGTCGGAGCCGGCGATCACGAGGTGGAGCCCTGGGTCATGGGCCGCGACCAAATCGAAGGCCTCCACCAGCGCGCCGTAGCCCTTCCGAGGCTCGACCGTACCGAGGGCGAGCACGAAGCGATCCGCGCCAGCCCTGCTCCGCCCGGACCGTGCGTCACCGGCTTGGACATCGTCAACACCGAGATAGACGTGGCGCACTCGATCAGCCGGCACCGACAACAGGTCGACGATCTCATCGGCCATGGTTGCCGACAATGCGTGGACGAAGGCGCCGGTCGCCACAGCTCTGCGAACCAAGGCCGGGTAACGCAGGCTGGCCGGCGCGCACAGCTCTGGGTACCTGACCGACGTAAGGTCGTGCACGGTGACGACCCTGGCTGTCCGGCGACTGGGCGGGACGACGAAGTTGGTGCCGTGGACGACCTCGACACCGCGAACCCACCACTCGAGCGGAGGCATGTTCGCACCCGACCACAGGCGAAGGAGAGGACCAGCTGGCATCGGTCTCGATGCGACCCCGACACCATCCGGAACGGCCGAAGGCAGGTCGTGGCGGCCCCTCCAGCTCAGCGCGTACGCGGTGACGTCGACGTCTGCTCGGCTGGCGAGCGCGCCAAGAACGCCACGAACAAAGGTGGCGATGCCGGTACCCGGACCGATCAGCGGGGTGGCGTCGATGGCGAGCCGCACCCGGGCAACGCTACGCGGTGCCGACCACCGCGCCGTGCGACCGGACGATGCGACAAGACAGGCGCTAGAACAGGCGACGGGATATGGCGGAGGCGACGGCCAGGGCTACGCTGACGCCTCGGCCCTTCACGCCCACACCATGACCGACTCCCCGACACCATGACCGACTCCCCCACCGGCACGCGCACCATCACGGCCCAAGGGTCGATGCGGCTCCGCATTCGCGAGCTCATCGTCTATCGCGAGCTGCTGAGCAACCTGATCCGCAAGGAACTCAAGGTCAAGTACAAGTCGAGCACACTTGGCTTCATGTGGTCGCTACTGAACCCGGCCATGTACCTCGTCGTCTTCTATTTCGTTGGCATCGTGCTCGGCAGCGGCATCCCGCGGTTCGTGATCTACCTGTTGTCCGGGATTGTCGTTTGGAACCTCTTCTCGGTCTCGCTCGCCACCGCGACCGCTTCGGTGGTCTCCGCGGCCGGGCTCGTGAAGAAGGTGTGGTTCCCACGCGAGATGCTCCCGTTCTCGGCGATCGGTGCCGGGATCGTGCACTTCTTCCTGCAGGCGATCGTGCTCGTAGCCGGGCTGGCCGCCTTCCGGCACCCGGTGAGCTGGTCGCATCTGCCGCTCGTGCCGTTGGCTCTGATCGACTTGTTGCTGTTGCTCGCAGGCATGGGGCTGATCTTGTCCGCCGCCAACGTCTACCTGCGAGACATTCAACACCTCGTCGAGTTGTTGCTGCTCGCCTGGTTCTGGGGAAGCCCGATCGTCTACCAGTTCTCAATCGTCGAGGGCAAGCTTGGCGATCTCTACTGGATCTACCTGCTCAACCCGGTAACGCCGATCGTGATGGCCTTCCAGGAAGCCCTGTATGGCAACTTTGCCGGAGCCTTGCCGCCGCACCCGGTCGCGTGGCATCTGATGACGCTCGGTGCGGTCTTCATCGGGTCGCTGGTCTTGCTCGTCATCGGCATGATCGTCTTCCATCGACTCGAAGGAAACTTCGTGGAGGCCCTCTAACCGTGGCCGCCGCCGTCGAGATCGAAGACCTGTCGAAGTCGTTCAAGTTGTACCGGGAGAAGTTCACCTCGCTGAAAGAGCGCATGGTCCACCTCGGGCGAGTGCCGTTCGAGGAGTTCAAGGCTCTCGACCACATCAACCTCACCATCGAAGCGGGCGAGACCGTGGGACTGCTCGGCCACAACGGATCGGGCAAGAGCACCCTCCTCAAGTGCATCGCTGGCCTGCTCAAGCCGACCAGCGGCGTGGTCCGCACACACGGCCGATTGGCCGCCCTGCTTGAACTCGGCGCCGGCTTCCAGCCCGACCTGAGCGGTCGAGAAAACGTCTTTCTGAATGGGTCGATCCTCGGCCTCAAGCAAGCCGAGATCAGACGTCGATTCGACGAGATCGTGGGCTTCGCCGGCCTCGAGCAGTTCATTGACACCCCGGTGAAGCACTACAGCTCCGGCATGGTGATCCGGCTCGGGTTCGCAGTGGCCATCAACGTCGATCCCGAAATCCTTCTCGTCGACGAGGTCCTGGCCGTCGGCGACGAGGCCTTCCAGCGCAAGTGCATCGACAAGGTGAAGACCTTCCAGCAAGAAGGTCGGACCATCGTCGTCGTGACCCACGCCGCTGACCTGGTCCGGCAGTTGTGCGACAAGGCCGCCGCGCTCGATCACGGCAAGCTGGTGATCGCGGGCGACCCCAACGAGGTCATCCGAGAGTTCCGAGAGCGCCTGATGCAGGGCGTCACCGAGGCGACCGAGGTTGGTGCCGAAGTTGCGCTGTCGGAACTCAACCCGTTCTACAACAAGGTCCGCATCAGCGACGTCCACGTTGCCTACCCCGACGACAGCGACGACCGGGTAACCGCTGGCCACCGCCTCGACATTGCCGTCGACCTGACCGCAGCCGAGCCCCAGGACGACGTCATCGTCAGCCTCAACATCTACGGCCCGATGGGTGTGTTGGTCCACTCAACCAACACCGAGCTCATGGGTCTCGAGTTGGGCCAGATCGACACCGCTCGGACGGTCACGTTTCGGATGGATCAGGTACCCCTCCTCGACGGCACCTATCCGATAACGATCGGTGTCCACACGTCCGGTGGGTTGATGTACGACATCTGGGAGCAGCAGCGCAGCTTCGAGGTGGCCAACCCCGGCCGAGAGCTCGGTCTCGTCGCGCTACCCATCAAGGTCGAGTAGGTCCGCCAGCACCGCGGCGATCCGTGACGGGGCTGGCGTCGGGATGGCGGCCAGCCGTCGACCGCCGTTCAGATCCAGATCGATGCGCTCGGCCGACGTGCTCTTGTTGACCTCGAAGTCGGTGCGAGCGATGCGGGTGGTCGCGCCTTCGTGTTCGACGACGTAGATCGCTCGATCGGTGAGGTAGATATTCACCAGCACGCCTTCGGTCACGACCGGCGGCGACGGGGCTGTCGACGCGGTGGTCGCCGGGTCGTAGGCGAGCACCTCCTCACCCTCCTCGAGCACCGGCCGAAGTATCTCCTGCGCCCGCCGAACCATGCCGCGATCCAGGCGACGAGACATCGCGCCGCCAAGGGTCCAGCCGCCGCGCCGCCAAGGGATCATGGAGGCCATGGTCGCCGGTGCGGGCTGCCAACGGCAAGTGCGCCACCCGACGGGGGTAGCCTCGCCGGGTGATGCGACGTCTCCTCAGCGCGATCCTCGGCCCGCTCCGCCCGTACATCGACCATCGTGTCGACACGATGGCCCGAGACCGGCTGGATCAGTTCACCAAGCAGTTGGAGGAGACCCGACGAGCGAGCGTCGAGATCCAGCGAATCGTCACCGATGACCTCGACGCCAGCACGGAGGCCACCGCCATCCTGGGCGACTCGTTACGCGCCATCCGCGACGAGATCGCTCTGCTGCGGGCCGAGCTCGAAGACCTCCGCACCTCGCTGACCGCAGAGGCGCCGCAAGGACGGCGCCGGCGGGCGTGAGCCTTCCGCCGGTCATCGTCGATCTCACCGGCGCGCAGAGCGTCGACCACCGCGACCGCGGTGTGGCTCGGTTCGTCATCGAGCACGCCAAAGCAATCGAGCAACTGGCGCCAGGGTTGATCCACTCCTTTGTCCTCAACCCCAACCTGCCCCCGCCGGGGGGCATCGATGCCCTGCTTGGCACCGGGCGGGTCGAGTCGGCGGTCGTGCGTCCTAAGCCAGACGCGATCGTGCACCTGATGTCGCCGTTCGAGTTGTCTGTGCCCTTCAACGAGTTGCTCCCGCTGGAGCGCAGATCCCAGCCCCTCGTCGTCACGCTGTACGACCTGATCCCAGAGGTGCTGGCCGATCGGTACCTTCAAGACCCCGGCCTACGGCGTCGGTGGCGCACTCGTGCGGAGCTGGTGCGGCGAGCCGATCATGTGCTGGCCATCTCGGCCTCAGCCGGACGAGATGCCAGCGAACGGCTGCATCTGTCCCCGGAGCGCATCTCGGTTATCGGCACCGGCACCGCGGCCATCTTCCGACCTCCGACAGACCGCCAGACAGCGCGTGATCACGCCCGTCGGCGGGTGCCTGGCCTAGCCCAGAGATGGGTGCTGTACACCGGCGGAACCGACGAGAGGAAGAACGTCGAACGGCTTCTCGAAGCCTGGGCGCTGCTGGCAGCCGGGGTGAAGGCGGAGTGGCAGCTGGTGATCGCGTGCAAGGTCGATGACCTGCAGCGCAACCATCTGCTGGTCAGGGCCGATCAGCTCGGGTTCGCGGGGGGGCTGCTCGTTCCTGGGTTCGTCCCCGACGATCTGATGGTGCTCCTCAACCAAGGGGCCGATCTGGCCGTCTTCCCTTCGTTGTACGAGGGCTACGGTCTGCCGGTCGCGGAAGCGCTGGCCTGCGGAACACCGGCGGTGGCATCCAACACGTCCTCCCTGCCGGAGATCCTTCCGGCCGAAGCGCTGTTCGATCCGACTGACCCCGCGGCAATCGCCGACGCCATCGCTGGCGGGTTGCGCGATCCGGAACGTCGAGCCGTGCTGGAGTCAGTGACCGGGAGGCCGCCCGATACCTGGGCCGAGGTGGCCCAACGCACCGTCCGCGCCTACGAGACGGTTGCTGCCGGCCACGCCCGCCGACGCCCCGGACCGCGCCGACTGCCACATCGCCTCGCGTTCGTCACGCCACTGCCGCCGTCGCCGACGGGCATCGCCCGCTTCTCGCGGGAGATCGTGTCGTCGCTCACCCGCATCGACGGCGTGGAGGTCGAGGTCTACGTCGACCAGCCTCCTCACCATCGCGGCACTCCACCCCACCCGCCCGCGCCGAGCGACGGGTATCGGGTCCGTCCACTCGCGTCACTTCCAACCGTCGAAAACCTCCGGGGCCAACATGACCGGGTCGTGTATTCCCTCGGCAACTCCGAGTTCCACACCGGTGCCCTGGCCATGCTCCACCGCCGGCCGGGCGTCGTGCTCGCGCACGATGTCGTCCTAACCAACCTGTGGCGGTTCGCGCAGTGGCAGCACCCGGATGCGGTCCCTCAAGGCTTCCAGCACGCGCTGCACGAAATGTACGCCGGGCTCCCGCCCCAACTCGGCGCCGCCGGCCGCTTGTCGCCTGAAGACGTCACAGAGTGGGGAACACCGATGGCCCGGGACGTGATTGCCCGAAGCGACCGCTTCATCACCACGTCGACCTTCGCAGCTGACTGGGCGCGCATTGACGCCAGGGCAGAGGACCGCCACAAGGTGGCCACTATCCCGTTCCCGTTCCCGCCACCCAATCCGTCCGCCGCCAGCGGCCGTCATCGACACGAGACCATCGCCACCTTCGGCATCGTCGACCCGACCAAGCAACCCGAGCTCCTGATCGACGCCTTCTCGCTCCTCGCTGCCGATCGTCGTCGGGCGCGCCTGATCTTTGTTGGCACCGTCGACGCCGAGCTCGAACGGTCGCTTCGGGCCAGGGCCGAAGACTGCGCTGACCGTGTCGAGTTCACCGGCGCGGTCGACTACCAGACCTGGACCGCCTACCTCCACGAAGCGTGGGTCGGCGTGCAGCTGCGGTCCACCACGAACGGTGAGGCGTCGGCCGCCGTCGCCGACTGCCTCGCCGCTGGCCTCCCGACAGTGGTGACCGCGCTCGGTGCCATGCTCGATGTCCCATCGAACGCAGCGATGCACGTCCCAGCCGGCCTGGCCGCGGATGAATTGGCCGCCGTGCTCAGCCGATTGCTCGACGACAAGGCTCAGCGCGCCGCGCTGGCCGGCGCAGCAGTTCGTCACGCCGCTGACAACTCGTATAGCAACGCGGCGGCCGCGCTCTACGAGTTGTTGTTCTCCTGATCCGCTCGCTCGATCGCGGCCATCGTCGCCTGGTGCAGCCTGTTCACGTGCTGGATGATCGGGTCCAGTTGCCACGCAACGAGTTTGCGGATCAGCCTCTTGACCTGCGCGACGCCCGGCTTGGGCGACCGCACCGGAGCATGGCCGAGCGGCGCGATCTCGCGAAGCGGCGCGGCAGCACCCGACCGATCGGGCCCAGGGTCGCCGTCGCCCGAGGAACGCGCCGCGGCGGCCCGGCGGCGGATGTCGCGCTGAAGCGCCTCCCTGCCCGTTCCGGACCACGGGACCGCGTCGGCGCGGGTCCGCTTCGTCGCGGTCGCCAGATCACGGATTTCGATGTGCGTGCCGTCGAGCCCGGCCGCGATGAGTTCGTCGCGCTCGGCTTCGGTCGCCACCGATATCAACGCCACGCCTGACAACACCGTCCCCGTCCACGACCGAGAGATCGGGATCGGCACGCGGTCGACGATTGCGTGAACGTTGCGAGCGCGACGCAGCGCGGCACCGAGCGCCAGGCGACCCGGACGGAGCCTCGCCGAGTCGAATCCGGCCTGAAGACCGGCGGCGTCGAGCCGCACGAAGACTCGATCGTGCCCAGCGACAAGGCCCCGCAGCCGGAGACCACCTCGTGGCGACCCGGGATCGAGATGCTCGTGCGCCGCGGAGGGAACGGGTGAGACCACGATGACCTCCTGCCCGGAACTCAGGAGCGAACGCACGAAACCGAATGTCTCGTCGGCTTCGTGGCCGGGCGAGGGCGGGTAGGGCCCGAAGACCAACACGGTCACAGCAACTCCTCCACGGCCTTCTCCATTGCGGCACCGACTCGATCCCACGTGTAGTTGTCGAGAACGTATTGGCGCCCGCCCGCGGCCAGCGCCTCGAATGCTGCTTGGTTCTGATCAACGGCGACGAGGCACTGCACCAACTCATCCTCGCCATCGAACAACAGACCCGCTTCGGAGCGCTCGACGTGCCACGCCACCACCGCGCTGCGGGCGCTGCCCAGCACCGGCGTGCCAGCGGCCCACGCCTCCATGATCGTTCGGGAGAAACTCTCATTCCCGCTCGGTTGAATGTAAGCGTCGGCCGCAGCGAAAGCGTGGGGCAGGTCGGCTTCATCGAGAAAACCAAGGTCAATGACCCGATCGGACACGGACGCGGGCGGATCGACGGGCCCCACGCCGAACGTCACCAGGTCAAGGTCGACGTCATGGTCTTCAACTGCTCTGGCGAAGGCGTTGAGCAAGGTGTTCCACCCCTTGCCGGCCTCGCGGCGGCCGGCGAACAAGACGAAGCGGCGCTGGATCGAACGGGCATCCCTGAACCGGGCCGCGTCGTGATGGTCTGGAATGTTGATACCGGCGCCAGTCAGATGGTGGCTCGGGAGGTCGGCCAGGCGATGGGCGAGTTGGTGCTCCGGCTCGGAGAGGAACCAGATCTGGGCCGAGTCTTCCAAGAGCGGACGGAAGACCTCGAGGTAGGCGTAGGCCTCGTCGTGAAGACACGGCATCACGATCGTGCGCTCTGGGGCGACAATCGATCCCACTGCGGTGGTCCAGAACAAATACGGCGCGAACACGACGGCCCGATACTCGTCCCCGTGCTTGACCAGGTGGTGAAACAGATCGGGAACCCGCAATGTGCCCGTCAGCCACAAGCGCTGTTCGTCGAGGCTCACAGGCACGCCGAGTTGGATATTGATCTCGACGGTGTCGCGCGCGACGCGGTCCGTGTCGTGACGGACCGCAAAGCGATGCACGGTCACGCCGGCGTCGTCGGTGGTGCCGGCCGGGTGATGGTTGGCCCAGGTGTAGTGATCTCGTGCGCAGGTCGTGAGCACATCCACCTGCCAGCCGCGATCGGCGAAGGCCCGGGCCGCCTCGCGCATAACAGCCTCTGCGCCGCCCACCACGTCTGGGCCGTAGCGCGGGGCGACGAAAGCGATCCGGCGTTCAGCCACCGGAAGGTCCGACATGGGTTGTGATCACGTCGAGAAGACGGGCCGAGGTTGAGGCGAGCGACGAGGCCGCGACGCGTTCGCGACCCCTGGAGATCAGTTCACGGCGCAAGATGTCGTCGCTCATGATGCGGTGCACAGCCTCCGATACCACCACCGGATCCTTATCGTCGAGC
>JBPCMH010000343.1:0-5606 GCA_051002495.1 Acidimicrobiales bacterium | reverse complement strand
AGGCGCGGCAACGCCAAGAATCAGGACGAGGACGAGCGCGACGAGCGCGTGGCGGCGGAGGAATTCCATGGGCACGGTGAGGTGATGCGGCGAACCGGGGGTTGTGCTCCCTCGGGGAAGTTCCCGGTCACCGTAATGAGTTCGTAACCCCAGTTGCAAGTACCTGCCGGTCACCTCAAGTTGGACAATTCGGACCGCGATGCTCTGACCTGCGCTTTTGTCCCACCGGGCCAAAATCTCTCCTTCTGTACTGGAGCGACCGCGGAACGCAGCCAGACCCGCTCGTGGAATCGGAGGTCGCGTGCCACCATGGCCCGTGCCTCTGTCCCGACGCCTGGTCCTCGCCTCGGCCTCCGTGGCCCGCCGTCGCCTGCTCGAGCAGGCCGGGTTCGCGCCGACCACACAGGTCAGCGGGGTGAACGAGGAAGACCTAGCTGAGGGTTTGACCGCGGATCAGGTGGCCTGCACCCTGGCCGAGCGGAAGGCTCAGTCGGTGGCCGGTTCGCTGCCCGCCGACTGCCGCGGCGCGGTCGTGGTCGGCTGCGATTCGGTGCTGGCGTTCGAAGGCGCCGTGCTGGGCAAGCCCATCGACGCCGACGACGCCATGCTCCGATGGCAGGCGATGCGAGGCGGCTATGGGGTGCTGGTCACCGGGCATTGCGTGATCGACACCGCCAGGGATGGCGCGGAGGCAACCGCGGCTGCTTCCACCGTCGTGCACTTCGGTGAGCCGTCGGACGACGAGATCCGCGCCTATGTCGCCACCGGCGAACCGCTCGGCGTCGCCGGCGCGTTCACCCTCGACGGCAGGTCCGGTCCGTTCATCGACAGCATCGAGGGCGACCCGAGCAACGTCATCGGGTTGTCGCTGCCGCTCTTCCGCGACCTGCTCGGCGAGCTGGGTGTGACCATCATGGAGCTGTGGGCATGACCGGACCGACCCTGAAGATCGGAGCAATCGAGGTCGATCCGCCGGTGGTGCTCGCGCCCATGGCCGGGGTCACCAACACCGCGTTCCGCCGCCTGTGCCGTTCCTACGGTGCGGGCTTGTACGTCAGCGAGATGGTCACCACACGCGCGTTGGTCGAGGGCAACGCCCGCACGATGCGCATGGTGCAGTTCTCCGACGACGAAAGCGTTCGGAGCGTCCAGCTCTACGGGGTCGATCCGGCGACGATGGGCGTCGCGGTCCGTCGGCTCGTGGACGAGATCGGTGTCGACCACATCGACATCAACGTTGGATGTCCGGCGGCGAAGGTGACCAAGAAGGGCGGCGGCTCCGCCCTGCCCGCCCATCCGGTGCTGTTCCGGTCGATCGTTCGGGCCGCGGTCGGGGCCGCTGGCTCGGTCCCGGTCACCGTGAAGATGCGCATCGGCATCAACGACGACACGATCACCCACATCGAAGCTGGCCGCATCTGCGAAGACGAAGGAACCGCGGCGATTGCTCTCCACGCCCGCACCGCGGAGCAGCTCTACTCCGGGGCGGCGCGCTGGGAAGCCATCGCTGAGCTAAAGGCCTCAGTCAGGTCGATCCCCGTTCTAGGCAACGGCGACATCTGGGAAGCTCACGACGCCATCCGCATGATGGGCGAGACCGGCTGTGACGGCGTGGTCATCGGTCGCGGCTGTCTGGGTCGGCCATGGCTATTCCGCGATCTGGCCGCCGCCTTCGCCGGCGAGGTCGTGCCGGCCCCACCGCCGCTGGGCGAGGTGGCGGTCATCATGTCCACCCACCTCGACCTTCTGGCCGATCTTCTCGGCACCGACACCGCCGTTCGAGACTTCCGCAAGCACGCGTGCTGGTACATGACCGGCTTCCCGCTCGGGGGCGCACGCCGTCGGCGCCTCTCGACCATCGCCACGGTGGCCGACCTTGACGCCGCGCTGACCGAAATCATCGAGGAGTTCGGCGCCGATCAACCCCTTCCTCGCGACGCGCTGCGCACGCCCCGCGGCCATACCAACGGACCCCGACCGGTGGCCCTACCCGAGCGCTGGCTCGCCACCCGCGACGACCCAACCCCGCCGGCTGGTGCCGACGTGCTGGTCAGCGGGGGCTAGCTCTCGCCGGTCAGACCCACGGTTCTGCACCGAGGCGGGCCACAGCACCCGAGCCGCGGCGAGCGCGTCCCACAGCCCAAGGTGTCCGACAGCGAGCCCGCTCGCGGACTCGTAGGCCTCGAGGAACCGATCGGGAGCGTCACCGCCGGGATTGATGGCCAGGTCGGAGCGGGCCAAGCCGACATCGAAGCCGCGCGGGGCCATGCGCGCGTTGCTCCAGTCGATGACGCCGACCACCGCTCCCAATTCCGACCCGACGATCACATTGCCCGGGTGGAAGTCGGCGTGGGAAAACACGACCTGCTCCGCTGGGGCAATCGCCGCTACCCGCTCCAACGCGAGCGGAATGCCAGCCGGCATCGCTCGCTGCGGGGCAAAGGTCGACGAGAACGGAGGGCGCAAAAGCACCGACGGCGGCGACGCGATCGCGGTGGTGTGGATCGCGGCCAGGGCACGGCTCTTGTCGATCCAACTCATGACCGAACGCTAGGCAGACGGGTGCGCGCCGGCAATCGCATTCGCGCCGCCGAGGCGCACGAAGCGCACGGCCGCGGCGAGCAGGACGGCGGCTGTTCCGCCCGCGGCGAACATGACCGACGGGGTGGTGTGTTCGAGACCGAACCCAGCCGCGATTGGCCCGATGGTCTGGCCCAACCGCGCCACCGAGACCCAGATAGCCACCACCGATCCCCGGCTGGCCGTCGGGGCCGCGCCAGACACCAGATCCTGCAGCGTGGGGATCAGCATCCCCTCCCCAATCCCATACAAGGGAGGGGCTAACAGCAGCAGGGCGAACGTGGGGGCCGACGCGAAGACGAACATCGAGGCGCCCACACCGACGCATCCGATGGTCACGAGCATCCGCCCGCCAAAGCGCTTTCGGAGGCGGCCCAGGTTGAAGGCGACCACGGTTGAGGTGATCGCCGGAAAGCCAAGAACGAGGCCTCGCGTCGACGCCGATGCCCCGAAATCAGCGGCCAAGTACGCAGGCAACACGGTGAGCACCAAGCCAAAGATGATGACGAACAACACGAAGCCCACCACCAGCGACCCGACGACGGGCAGGAGGCGGAGCGACGGCCCCAGTTCCCGCAACTGTTCGCCGATCGTGCGGTCGCCCCTCGTGCCAGCCGGGAGGATCCGCCACACAAAGAATGCGGTACCGAGGGCGATCCAGTACGGCACGAACGAATACCGCCAGCCGCCGACGTCACCCAACATCCCACCGATCGGCGGCAGGACGGCGAGCGCGATGGTCAGCGTCGCCGCGTTCCGCCCGATGATCTTGGCTCGCTCGGCGCCGTCCCAGTTGTCGCCGATAAGCACGACCGCCAGGTTGATGAGCCCGGCCGAACCGAGCCCTTGCACGACCCGCAGGCCGATCAGCACGCCGAACGATGGAGCGAAGGCGGCCAAGCCGCCGCCAACGCCGAACAACATGAGGCACGGGAGGAGAAGCTCGCGGCGGCCGAAGCGATCAGCCAGCACACCGATCACGGGAGCCAGGAGAATTCCGGGTGCGGTGGCCGCGCCGAGGACGAAGCCGAGTCCGGTGGAGCCAACGCCGAAGTCGGCCACGATGTCGGGGGCAACCGGCGTGATGAGGGTGTTGCCCATGATGCCGGTGACCGTGATGGCCACGATGAGGCCGAACGGCGGCCGTCGGTCCGGGGTCCCGAGCACGGTGTCGCCCGGGTCGGCAGCCCCGGGATCGGGCGCGAATGAGCCCGAGGAACCTTCAGACGTCATCCGCACTTCCCCGAACGGAGGACGACTTCGTGCACCTCGGGCTCGCTGGCCAACCTACCGGCATCGGCGGCCAGCCTCAAGGTGTTCATGGCCGAAATTTTCCGGATATTTGTGGCGAAATTTTCCGGATGCTCATCGCCGAAACTTGGACGCATAGCCGATGCTCATCGCACTGGCGAAGTACTGCTCGACGGCGGCGTAGGTCGAACCGACGATGCGGTCAATCTCGTCGTCGTCAACGGCTGACCACGGCAGTTGGCCAACCAAATAGAGCGCGTCCTCGTCGCCAATGGCGAACCGGAGGGCGTAGAGCCGCTGGTTGAGGCGCAGGAGGTACTCGAAGAGCTGGGCGTGGTTCTCTTCCGGTGCCGGCATGAACTGCGTTTCGTAATGCAGCGTGCGCTCTCGAAGCGTCAACCACACCGTGATGACATCGCGGTCCTCACCTCGGAGTCGCACGAACCAGCGTCCGGTGGGTTCGTGCTGGTCAACGGCCAACACCAACTCGTTCTCTGCTCGCTCCCGCTCGGCCCAGGCGGTGATGCGGGCCGACAGCTCGGCCAGGTCGTCCGCGCTGGCCCGTTCTACGGGCACTCCACCAGCTGTCTCGCCGTGAGGTTGCCGTAGAGCCGCCGGAGGCGGGCCGCGGCGATCGACCAGGTGAAGTCGCGGGCCACTCGGGCGGCGTGACCCGACATCTCCTCAGCCAGATTCTGGTTGTCGAGGATTTCGCCGGCGAACGAGGCAAACGCACCGGGCGCCCGCCCCTCGACCAAAAAGCCGGTGAGGGCGTGGCGCACCAGGGTTCGCAGACCGCCAACGGCGGCGGCCACGACCGGCGTGCCGCACGCGGCGGCTTCGAGCGCCACCAAGCCGAATGACTCCGTACGACTCGGCACCAGGCAGACATCGGCAGCCCGGTAGTAGCTCGAAAGCAGCTCATGGGGCTGCGGCGCGACGAACCGCACGTGGTCGCCCATGTCGAGCTCATCAACCAGGGCATGCAACCGGTCAAGCTCGGCTAGCCCGTCAACGCCGGACGGGCCGCCAACGATGACGAGGACAAGACCGCGGTGGGTCGAGCGCAGCAATGACGCGGCGCGGATCGCAACGTCGAGCCCCTTCAACGGTTGGATGCGGCCGACCGAGAGCAGCACGGGGCTGTCGACAGGAAGCCCGATGGCCCGCCGCGCCTGGCGCCGGTCGCCTGGCGCGAAAAAGGCGTGGTCAACCCCGGGAGCCACGATTTCGATGCGTGAGCGGTCGACGTCGTAGAGCCGAACGAGTTGGTGCACCTCATCGACACCCGAGGCCAGGATGGCGTCGCTGCACGCCATGGTGCGTACCTCAGCCTTGACCCGGCTCTCGTTGTCGTCGCTGGCGTCGGCCTCGGCCTTCACCCGGTCAAGGGTGTGAAAGGTGGAGACCAGCGGCAACTCGAGCCGGTGCTTGAGCTCATGACCGGCGACACCTGACAACCAGTAGTTCGCATGCAGTGCGTCAGCCGGGTTGCCGGCCGCGATCCGAGCCTGTACCCCGTCGGCGAACTCGTCGACCAATCCCGGCAGGTCGTGCTTGTCGACCGGACCCAGCGGGCCGGCGGCGATGTGGTGGACCCGCAGGCCGGGCTCGACGTCGACATAGGCCGGTTGGCTGCCATCAGCCCTGGTGTAGACGTCGGAGCGGACCCCGGCTCGGGCCAGGGCGGTGGCCAACTCGCGCACGTAGACATTCATGCCCCCACCGTCGCCGGTGCCGGGCTGGGCCAGCGGCGAGGTGTGCATGGACAAGAT
>JBPCMH010000342.1:0-5579 GCA_051002495.1 Acidimicrobiales bacterium | reverse complement strand
CCGCAGACGACATCCCTCAGGCGTCCTCAAGGATCGTGAAGAACTCATCCTCTTCGCCCGGCGTCAGGTCCTCGATCGCGAAGCGGCTCAGGTCGCCCATCGGCTCGAGGCCCTCGAGCACCTCGGCGATGGTCGACGGACCGCTCGGCGCTGATCGATGACTGGCGGTGGTGTCCGACATGGCCTCCTCCTCATCGCTGATGGCAGCACTGACGAACCAAGGCTACCCGTGCCCCACCGCAGCGGTCATGCCGGATCGAGGGCCGTGGCGAGCCGGGCGAGCGTGTCGATGCGGTTGCGCGCTCCCCCACCATCCTCCAGGCGCGAGATCACCGACCGCGTCGCGGGATGCCGATGGTCGCCTCGCTGTCCAAGCGGTCGACGTCGGCGGACATGTCACCGCTTGGCCATGCCCGGCTCACCGCAGCCCGGCCTTGTCGAGCATGGCGATGAACGAGGGACGTCGCCGGTTGCGCTCCCGCAGCACGGTGAGATTCGCCGCGAACTCAGGCACCCGCTCGGCAGCCGTGGCCGCTCGGCGAGCGGCCTTCAGGTTGCGAACGGCGTCGCGATACGCACGCTTGTCGGCCCGGACGAGCACGTCATCCGTGAGGCGCAGGTACACCGTCATGGCGTCGCCGGGCGCGGTCGGTTCGCGGACCTCGGCCAGGCGGAGCCACTGCGACGCCTGGATCTCGTGGTCTTCGCTCGTGGCCACCACCCACGCCTCGTCGGGCCCGCCATCCGCAAGCAGCGCGTCGATGAAGTCAACCGGGTCCCGTTCGGCCAGCACGGCTCGGGCGGCCCTCGAGCGACCTCGGTGCCCCAGGCGTCGATGGCACCGGCCGCCGCCTTCAGCTTGGCGTAGGTGGAAGCCGATGACACGCGTTCGTGGTGGTCTCGGCGAAGCTCCACCACCTCGTCGAGCTCATCGGCGTCGGTGAGCAGTTCGGCAGTCAGGTCGTAGAGCTTCCGCACCTGCCACCCGGCGGTCTCGGCGATCCCACGACGAGCCCACCTCAGCGCATCGTCGACTCGATCGAGCTCGACCATCGCCTCGGCGACGCGCTGGAACTGGTGCGGCGACGACAGATCACCACCGAGCAGCTCGACGAGGCGGTCGACGTGGCGGTCGACGTGGCGGTCGATGATCGCCAGACGTTCGGCCGCGTACTTGGCCGCGAAGCTCGGGAACCCACCGTAGAAGTCGCGGAGCGTCGCTGATCGATCCTCAGGCGCGATGGCGGGATCGGACCGCGTGGCGACCTCACGCCGGTACACCACCAGACCCTTCTCGCCGAGCGCTCCCGCGTAGGCGACCGGGTCGATCTCGAAGAAGTCCTGGTCCTCGAACGCGAAGCGGACCATCCACTTCGCCAACCTCTGCGGATCAGCCACCCCAGCAGGACAGGCCTGACGATGAAGCTCGAGGACGTCACGGCACAGTTCGCCGATCATCCCGTCGGAGTCATCGGCCCGCATGATCACCCTCACCAGGTGCCCCGCCGCCCGCTGCACCAACACGACCAGCTCCGCCGACGGTGCAGCCGCGACCTCTCGGCGAGCGCGTCCACCACCGGGGCGGCATCTCGCGCCCACGCTGACGAACCCCAGTAGTCGAGGTGCCGGCGAGTCCGCAGACCGTCATCGACCACCGCCTTCAACACGGCCAACCGCTCGCCGTCGCCGGCGGCCGCCGGCCGAACCGCCCGCATCACGTCCTCGTGCCACTCCGCAGCGTTCGCAAGCAGCCGCCGCGCCACCTGATCATCGAGCCGCGCAACTACGACTTCAAGCGGCTCGTCGTCCTCAACACGTTGCCCGGGCACCTGATCGAAGGTAGCGGCCTCCCATGTCCGCCCAGATCGTGGCCGCCCTGCAGCGGTGGACGTACGAGAGGCTGGCGGCACCATGCTGGAGCGTGAACGCCGTCAGCCGGCATCCCGGACGAGACGCAGCGGGCCGATATCGGGTTCGAGGGGATGGGGCGTCGCACTGGCTGGTCGAGGAGTGCCGGGACCGCAACGTCAGCTTCAGCCTCGGGTTCCACGTCGACGGCCGGTCCGCGACGCAATCACCTTCACCCCCGACGAGGCTTGGTCCCGGCCATCAATGGGCGGATTCCTCGTGCACGATGGCTGCGACGGGCGACTGGCGGAATGCTTCGAAGAAGGTCTGCACCGATGAACGGGGTCCCTCGACGTCGATGCTGCCTGCCCGACTGGCGTCTGCGAGGGAGTCGTGGCCGAGGTAGGTCTGGTAGAGCGCGGCTCGGTCGGTGCGCAGGGTGACGTCGATCTCGAAGCCGGGGTCGGCGAGGCAGAGGGAGGCCTCGTTCTCGACGACGATCCAGTAGCGGTTGGGATGGTCGGTGAAGGGCACGTACACGACGAAGCGGGGCCCGGGCATGTTGGTGGGGTCGAGCCGTCGGTGGAGCCACCAGAGGAGGAGGTCGGGGTCGAGCTCGGTCTCCGACGGCTCGCCGAACGTCCATCGTGCGCCCCACGTGGCGAGCCCGAACACCACGGGTTGGAGGTCACATCCGGCTTCGGTGAGGTGGTAGGTGCCGTCGTCGTGGCGCTCGACGACACCGGCCGCCTCGAGCTGTCGGAGCCGCCTGGTGAGCAGAGCGCGAGAGAGCCCGGGGTTGCCGCGGATGAGCTCGTTGAATCGGTCCGATCCGGTGAGGAGGTCGCGGACGATGTGGATGGTCCACCGGTCCCCGAGGATCTCGGCCGATCGCGAGATCGGGCAGTACTGCCCGTAGGAACCCATGGACGAGTGTACCCCGGTTCAGTATTGGAACTATGCACCGTCCCCACGAGGGAGTTGGGTGGAGATCAGAAGCCATCCAGCGAACAGAGGACCCCATGCGCATCACCAAGAACGACATCCCCACCAAGATCGACGCACCCGGCGCCCACGCCCGACGGGCCACCGACTTCGGTGACGCCTCCGACTACGGGTCGCTCGACGCCGGGTACTTCTCGTTGGGCGCCGGGACCGACATCGCGCCGCTTCTCGAGGGCCTGCACGACAACGCCTGCCATGCCCCTCACTGGGGATACATGATCTCCGGGGAGGTCGTCGTGTCCTACACCGACGGCACCGAGGAGTCCTGCGCCGGCAACGACGTCTTCTACTGGCCTGCCGGCCACAGCGTCCGTGTCGTGTCCGACGCTGAGGTGATCCTGTTCAGCCCGCAGGCGGAGCACGGTGCGGTCATGGACCACATGCTCGCTCGGATGGCCGGCTGATGCCGAGCCCCGAAGCGCTCGCAACCACAAGGGAGAACCTGATGGAAGGCAATGAGCAACTCGCTGTCATCATTCCGATGCTGAAGGAGGTCGCCAGCGGTATCCGAGGCGACCAGCTCGGTGGTGCAACGCCGTGTGCGGCGTTCACCGTCGAAGGTGTGCTGGGCCACATGGCCGGCCTCGCCTCGGGATTCGCCCCGATGTTCCGAGGTGCCGAGCCCACCGATGCCGCGCCAGCGGACCCGACCGGGGAGATCAGGGAGCAGTTCGGCCCGGCGATGGACGGCCTGCTCGACGCCGTCCAGAGCCCCGGGGCCCTCGACCGAACGATCCAAACGCCCGGCGGGGCAATGCCAGGCACGGTGTTCGCCCGGCTCGTCGCCCTCGATGGCCTCGTGCACGGATGGGATCTCGCCACGTCGACACAGCAGGAGTGGCAGCCGCCCGACGCACTGGTCGCCGAAGTCGATTCGTTCGCCCGTCAGGCAATCTCGCCCGAGATGCGGGCCGGCGACGCGTTCGGTCCCGAGCTGACTGCTCCTGATGGCACAGACGCGATGGCCCGGCTGGTCGCTTTCACAGGACGCCGGCCGGCCTGATCGCCGCGCGTCGTCATCCACTCCATCCATGACCGGGAGGTCGACCATGCAACCGAACCAAGCACTGTGGGAGAAGGGCGACTTCACTCGCCTCGCGGCCAGCATGCACACCGCTGGGGAAGAGCTCATCAACAGGCTCGACGTCGCCGACGGACATGCGGTGCTGGACCTCGCATGTGGCGATGGCACCACGGCCATTCCCTCCGCTCGCCTCGGGGCCAACGTGCTCGGTGTCGACATCGCGAGGAACCTCGTCGAGGCCGGCACCCAGCGGGCCAAGGAGGAGGGGTTGACGAACATCACGTTCCAACACGGTGACGCTTCGGACCTCAGCGAACTGGACGACGAACGCTTCGACAGAATCGTCAGCGTCTTCGGAGCGATGTTCGCCCCACGGCCGTTCGACGTTGCCAGGGAGATGGTTCGCGTCACCCGCCCCGGGGGCCGCATCGTGATGGGCAACTGGATCCCCGGCGACCCGACCCTGGTGGCACAGATACTCAAGATCAGCTCGGCCTACGCCCCTCCGCCGCCCCCGGGCTTCGTCAGCCCGATGACCTGGGCATGCCCGACCAGGTGGTCAACCGGTTCGCCGCCGCCGGCGTGGCCGACGACCGCATTTCGTTCGCACGCGACACCTGGGTCTTCGAACAGAACGTGGGCGCGTCGGACTTCCTCCTGACGTTCCGTCAGTACTTCGGCCCGACCATGAACGCGTTCGAGGCAGCCGAGGCGAACGGTGGAGCCGATGAGCTCCTCGCTGAGCTCGACGTCTTGTTCAACGAACAGAACACGAGCACCGACAGCGGGAGGTTCTCAATCCCAGCCACCTACCTGCGGGCCACCGTCGACATCTGAGCCAGGCTCACGAGCACCAGCGATGAGCGCGGCGACCTCGCCGAGCCAAGGGCCGAGAACGCGCAGCTGCGGATGGAACGAGATCTGCTCAAACGATCTCTGGCCTTCTGGACCAAGGAGACGTCGACAACCGTGAAGCGCTTCGAGTGTGTCGACGTGCATAAGGCGGCCGGATTCCCGGTGACGAGCGCGTGCGAAGCGGCCGACGTGTCCACCTCGGGCTACTACGACTGGGCCGAACGGGAGGCGGCCGGACCGACCGAGCGTCAGCTGGCCGAGGCCGAGCTCGTCGCGTTGATGCGCCAGCTCTTCGACGACGCGGATGGGAACTACGGGGCGCCCCGCATGTTCAAGGCGCTGCGCAAGGCCGGCCTCGTCGTCAACCGCAAGCGGGTCGTACGCCTGATGCGCTTACACGGCATGGCCGGCCGGTTCCGGCGCCGCAAGTGCCGCACCACATTCCCGGGCCCTGACGGCTACCACCTCCCCGACCTCGTCAGCCGGGGCTTCGCCCCAGTCCGTCCTGATGTGGCGTGGTGCCAGGACATCACCTACCCGCGAGGGCTGGCTGTACCTGGCGTCGGTCCTTGACCTCGGGTCGGCCAGTTCCAGTGATCACTGCACGGTGGCGGCAGCGTAGAGGGTGGTGGGGCTGTGGTAGCCGAGGTGGCGTCGGCGTTGGCCGTTGATGATCGAGGCGACGTGATCGACGTGGCTGGGGTCGAGCCGGTGGAGGTCGGTGCCGCGGGGGAACCACCAGCGCCACTGGCGGTTGAGGTTCTCGATCTGACCGCGTTGCCATGGGGAGTGGGGGTCGCAGAACCAGACGTCGATGCCGTAGTGCTCCGCGATGGTCTGCCAGCTG
>JBPCMH010000341.1:0-8311 GCA_051002495.1 Acidimicrobiales bacterium | reverse complement strand
CGATGGGGTTGATCTTGGTCAGTCCACGGCGGTCGGTCTCAATCTCTGCGGCATCGGCCCGGGTTGGCCCGTCAGTGCGGCGCAGACCGCTGATCCAGGCCCGCCGGCTGTGGAGCGCGTGGTCGAGTTGTTCGACCTTGTGATCGCCACAGCAGAAGTCGGGCTTGCCCACGCCCTTGAGATGCCGCCACGGCACAACCACGCGGAGGTTGGGTCGGTAACGCTCCGCGATCCTGAGCATGGTCTCGATGGTTTCGTTGAAGTGGAAGCCGGTGTCGATGAAGGCAACCTCGATCGCGGGATCGACGGTCATGGCTAGATCAATCAACACCGCATCCTGGCCAGAGCACAGCAGGGTGAGATCGGTGCCGAACTCAGTCACCCCCCACTCGATGGCGGCCAGCGCGGAGGCCTCGTGTTTGCTCGGCGCAGCCGCGACGATCTCGGAGGTTTCGCTCGCGGTTGGCGCAGCGATGGTTCCGTCCGTGGTCATGAGGCCACCGCGTCGGCTGTTGCCCGACCGCGAGCGAACGAAGGCAGTCCCTGCCCCAGCTCCGCAGTACCGATCCGGTTGGCCCAGTCACCGAAGCCTTCAGAATGGGCGCGTTCGCCGACGAACCGATCGAGGAGAGGGACAAGCACGTCGCTCAACTTCGAGAAAGGCACCGACTCGATGAGCGCGCTCGCCAGTCGGGTGCCGGCCTGATCGCCGCCGATGTAGATGTCGTAGGCGGTCTTGGTGCGGCCGACGATGCCGAGTTCGGCCACATACGGACGGGAACATCCGTTGGGGCAGCCGGTCATCCGCGTCTCGATGGGGAGGTCCTGGAGCCCGCGTTCGGCCAAGAGCTGTCCAAGCAAATCCGTGAGCTGCGGCAGCACTCGCTCGGCCTCGCCGAGGGCCTGGCCGCAGGTGGGCAAGGCCGGGCAAGCCATCGACGACAGGACCGTGAGGGGCAGGTGCCTGGCCAACGGCACGTGATGCGCGGCGAGCAATGCCTCCACCGACGAGCGGTCCGCGGCGTCAATGTTGCACAACAGCAGATCTTGATGCGGAGTTATGCGGACCTCATCCGCATAGCGCTCGACGACGCTCCGCACGCCGGCTCGGCGGTCAACTCCGGCGTCGTCCTCCAGGCGGCCGGTGGGCACGGGCAGGCCAAGGAACCATCGCCCGTCCTCCTGGGTATGCCAGCCGAGATGGGCCCGGCCCCCGGCAAAGGTCGGTAACGGCACCGGGTCGGCCAGCGGCCGGTTCAAGCGCCGCTCAACCTCGGCCCGGAGCCAGGCGATGCCGCGTTCTTCGACCACGTACTTGAGCCGGGCATGGCTGCGATCCTCGCGGTCGCCGAAGTCGCGAAACACGGTGACGATCGCCTCGACGACATCGGGGAGGTCGGCGTCGGGAGCCCACACGAGCGGGTCGGCGAGGCGAGGGAACGTGGTGTCGTCGGTGTGGCTGCGGCCCAGCCCCCCGCCCGCGAGCACCACCGCTCCGTCCTCGCCGTCAGCATTGGGAGCGAGCACGAGCGCGACGTCCTGGCTGTAGACGTCGATGGAGTTGTCGCCGGCCCACGCCACGCCCACCTTGAACTTTCGCGGCAGGTAGGTGTCGCCGTAGATGGGCTCCTCGCCGTCGACGTCATCATCGCTCGGAGGGCCCGACGACACCACCCGTTCCCCGTCCAACCAGAGCTCCCAGTAGGCCTCCGACCGCGGCCGGAACCGGTTGGAGAGCGTGCGGGCCAGCGAGTCGAGGCGGGCCAGGTCGCGTCCGGCGGCTGGAGCAGACGTCACCATCACGTTGCGGACCACGTCGCCGCAGGCCGCGTACGTGGTGACCAACCCGCGGTTGAGCGCGGACACGAGGTGCTTGAGGTCGCCCTTGTGCACGAAGTGGTACTGCACGCCCTGCCGAGTCGTCAGGCGCAGCCGACCGTCGGCCACGTCGTCGGCCAGTCGGTCGATCTCGAGCCACTGTTCGCGGCGGAGGACACCGCCCGGGACGGCGCAGCGCACCATGCACGAGTAGGCCAGCTCCGCCTTGGCTCTGGCCAGCTCGCGGCGGCGGTCGCGGTCGTCCTGTTGGTAGATACCGTGGAACTTCAGCAGCGATCCAGATGCGGGGGAGAACCCGGCCGTGTCGGAGGCCAGTTCGGCCAGAAGATCGCCGCGGAGATGGCTGCTCGCCACCTTGAGCTGTTCGGCCTCTGAATGTGCCATCGGTGCGTCCTCCAAAACCTGACCGGATAGGTCAGGTTTCCTACCGTACCCGAAACCCGACCTGTTTGGTCAAGTTTTGTGGGCCGTACGGTGCAAACCTCCTAACGTGGGCTGCATGAAGCCCATTGACGTCGCCGACGAGGAGCTCGCCATCGAGGTCGCGGCCCCACTTGAGGCGGTGTGGGGACTGGTGTCCGACGTCGCCCGTACGCCTGAGTGGAGCCCGGTGGTGCAGCGCATCGAGTGGCTCGGCGATGCCACAACGGTCGAAGCCGGAGCCAAGTTCCAAGGCGACAACAAGTTCGGAGGGTTCCGCTGGACACGGGAGTGCGTGGTTACCGAGGTGGAGCCGCCGAGGGTGTTCGGCTTCTGCACGCTCGGACCCGATGGTCAGGAGCAGACCCGCTGGCGATACGGCCTCGAGCCTGGGTCGAGCGGCGGCACCCGTCTCACGCTTGGCTACCAATCGGTGACGCTGCCGAGGTGGATCCGGGTCCTGCAGCGCATCCCCGGCACGGCCAAGACGAGCGCACGACGGGCGACCGAGAATCTGCAAGGAAGTCTCGATCGGATCGAGGCGATCCTGTGTGAAAATGCTTGATCTGCTGCGCCGAGTCAGCCTCGCGGAGAAGGTGGCTGCCGCGATCGGAGGGGTGGCGCTGCTGATCCTCGTCGTCATCGAGCCCGACATCTTGCGGGCGCCGGTGCAGAACGCTCGCACGATCGGTCTGACGGTGGGCGGCACCGTCGTCGCCGGTGTCGCCCTTCTGGTGATGTTGCGCACCAAGGTGCCACCACCGGTTCGGCTCCTCGTGCTCGGGCTGCCGTTCGTGGCCGTGAACTGGTGGCTGTTGTCGCCGTTCTTCATGGACTCGGTCGTCGATGACGGGTTTGCCACGTCGATCGCGGAGGCCAGAGCGGCCACGACCACGCTCCCTGCATCGAGCGGGACCACGCTGGCGCCGTCCGATGGCGGTCCGGCCGATGTGCCAGCCGCCGACCGGCGAAGCCCGGCTCCGGTATTGCGTGGGTCGGGATCGTTCAAGGGCCTCGCCGGCCACTCCGGCGAAGGCGAGGCCGGCTTGTTCGCCCTCACCGATGGTTCACAGGTGCTGCGGTTCGAAGAGTTCGACATCCAGAACGGACCCGACCTCCGCGTCTATCTCGTCCCGGGTGCCGACCGCACCGATCTTGGGCCAGGTTCGATCAACCTGGGCAAGCTCAAGGGCAACGTGGGGGATCAGTCCTACGCGCTGGCCGCAGACCAGTCCGTGAGCGCCGGCGACTGGACCGTGTTGGTGTGGTGCGAGGCATTCGCAGTGGAGTTCGTCGCCGCCACCATGACAGTCACCTGAGCCACGGCGCGTCGATGCCGAGCTGCGACTGCAGCCGGGCCGCCGCGGTGTGAGCCAGCTCGGTCGGCCAGGCCAGGCTGTGATGGTCGAAGATGGGGCGGGCCCGGGTCACGACGAGCTCAGCGACCGCGAGTCCGAACGCGATGAGACCATCGCGGGTGGCCGACACGGGCGGCAGCGCGGCGACCGCGGCGAGTTGGTCGTCGGTCAAGGACTCGTTCATCCGCTTGCCCGGTGGGGCGGCGCCGGTCTCGGCCAGAAACACTGCGGTCAGCCCCCCAACGATGTGGGGCACGCCGGTGAAATGTCTGACGTGTTCCTCGCGCTGTATCAGCGTGACGAACGGGCCGGCCAGCCCTCGGAGTTGTTCCTCCACGGCGTACTGCATCGCCTCCACCGCGGTGTCGTACCGGTTGAACGAAAGCATGCCAGCCGTGTACTGCGTCGGCGCCACGAACGGCGGCGGCAGCGCGTCGGCGTAGACGGAGATGTCGAGGGTCAACCCGTCGGGCGTGAGGCTGTTGACGATGAACGGAGTGATCGGCCGACGGGCGAAGACGGTCGCGGTGATGTCGGCCAGCCACGCTTCCCAGTCAGCCAGGAAGCCCTCGTAGTCGCCGGCGCGCACCGCCACTTGCAGGTCGAGGTCGCTCCATGCATCCGCGGTGCCGGTCGCCACCGATCCGCCCACCGCGGTAGCGATCACGCGCTCGTCGGCGCCGAAGACCTTCATGGCCCGGTCGTGCACCGCCAGGTACCTCGGGTCGAGTACCTCGAGTCCGCCCATTGGATGGCTGGCTCTAGTCTGCTTGTGAAACGCTTCACAAGCAGACTAGAGCCGATGTCAGTCTCGGGGCAAGCGATTGCACTAGTCCAGCAGGACGCGCGTGCACCAGCGATGGAGATGGTGGTCGTCATGGATGGCCGACCAATACGCCGCGGCCCAACGTTCCGCCGGTTCGATGGCGGCCGCGACGCCACGCTGTCGGGCCCACTCATGCGCGGTCTCCACATCGTCGGCGGTTGCCGTTGGCGTGATTTCGGGCGCCAAATACGCGATCGCGACCAGCGGGTCGAGGTGGCGCACGCCGCCGATCGTCATGGGGCCAAAGTCGAGGAGAGCGGTGATCCGGTCGCCCTCGCACAGCATGTTGCCGAGGTAGGCATCGAGGTGCACCAACACCGGCGCAACACGGTTCGGTCCCTCGCCCGGAAGGGCGCGGAGCAGGTCGTCCGTCAGCGACGCCGCGTCGAGCTCGTCGGCGAAACGGCCGCCGGCGGATTTGAGCGAGCCCGCGAGCCGCGCCACCGACCATTCACGAAAGGAGTCGGCTCGAGCTCCGTGCCCGGAGAACACCTCGCCGAACTCCTCGATGGGGCAGGGCAGGTCGGCAATGGAGTCGGCCACATCGAGGTGGTGTCGGATGAGCACATCCCGGTCCACGCCCTTGGAAGCCAGCCCGTCCAGAGCGCTCGTGCCGCGCAGGCGACGCTCGATGATCACGGTGCGCCCCCCGATCTGACGGTGCTCAATCACGTCGGGGGTGGGCACGATGGCGGGATTGGCGATTGACGCCAGCAACGCGCGGCGCTGGTCGAGGGCACCGTCGGACACTCCGGGATGGGGTAAACGGAGCACCCGGTCGCCGTCCATGGCATAGACACGAGCCTCGCCGCCGCGACCCAGCAGCGCGGTCTCGTCGATGCCGAACGCGGCCAACACCCGGCGGTCGTCGACGCGGTCTGGGATGTCGGCCAGGCGATCGAGGAAGGCGCGCGCGCCCTCCACTCTCGCGCCGAGAGCGGAGACACGAGTGCGCAGGTCGCGGTCGGAGGTCACCACGCAGACGTCACCGCGTCGGGAGACACCCTCGGCGACCTCGGAGCGAACCAGCCTGACGATCAAGTCGTCAGCCGCGTCGCGGGCGCGGGAGTGGGCATGGCGGATATCGACGGCGTACAACAGGCCATCGGGTACGCGGGGCGTCGGGTAGCCATCGATCACCAGATCCACCGGCTCCCCGACCGCGCTTCTCCAGCGGATCACCTCGTCCAGCAAACGCTGGAGGGCACGATCACGATCGCGCCACCACCCGTCCGGGCGGGATCCCATCACGTTGCTGGCGTCGACGTACCAGCGCATCGTTAGCGGGTGCTCCCCGCCGTCGTAGTCACGAGCTAGTCGGGCCAGACCTCGGTCAGGAGGCGATCGAGTTCGTCAACGAATCGGCTGAGCGAGGAGCCAGGCTCGACTCGGCCCCGGTACGCGGCGGCCAGCGATCGGTAGTACCAACCTTGCTCATCCCGCCCGGCGTTGAAACGCTTCCAGACCCGCTCGCCGACCTCGCGTCGGTCGGCTGCGATGCTGCGCAGGTTGTGCACCTTGTCGGCCAACGACACGGTCAGCACCGACTGCGGGGCAATGGCGAGGTGAGCCAGGTACCGCTCCTTGCGCTGCCGCCACGTGAGGCCTTCCTCCTTCGCCTCGGCCGAGCACCCCTGGACAATCGCCGCGACGTTCGCTCCGAAGGTGGCCTCAATATCGACCCGCCGTTCTTCACCGCCTTGATCCTCGACGGCGTCGTGCAACAACGCGGCGATGGCCCCGTCTTCGGTGCCGCCCATCTCCAACACGATTGACGCCACCGCGAAAAGATGCGACACGTACGGGATCTGGGTGCACTTGCGGGCCTGATGAGCGTGGGCTTCTGCCGCGTAAGCCGCGGCCTGACCGAATCGCGGGCCAAGTATGGGATCGGGCTCGCTCACGGATCCGGGTTCGGTCACGGAGCCGACTCGCCTTCGATGCGCTGCCGGAGGGCCTCGTACTCATCGTCGGAAGCCGCGGCTCGCTCCTGTTCGATGGCGAGACGTTCCTCTGGCGTGGCGTTGAGCTCGCGCTCCCGCTGGTCGAGAGACGTGTTCGCCTTGGTGGTGAACTCATCGACCGCCTCGTCGAGGTCCGCCTTCTCCCGGCGGAGCGCGGCTTTGATCCGATCCCAAGTGCTCACGCCCCGACACTACGGCGGGTGCCACATCGCCCGCGGTTGGACGGATCGGTCGGAGCGCTGACTTGGCCGCCACTCCGCCTGAGAACGCTCGTGCCTACACTCCGAGTATGGACGGCATCCATGACCTCGGCGGGAGGGCCGGCTTCGGTCCCGTCGACACCAGCGGCGACCAAGGCAAGATCTTTGCCGCCGACTGGGAGCGACGATCCTTGGGCATGACGTTCGCGAGCTTCCTGCGCGGGCTGTCGACAGGCGGCCAGTTCCGGCACTCGATCGAACGCATGGAACCCGTCCACTACGCCGGATCGCGCTACTACGAACACTGGTTCACGGCATTGGCGACACGCCTGATCGAGGAGAATGTCGTCGGACTCGACGAGCTTGAACGCAGAGCCGGGGGCGCCGTTCCGTTAGCCCGCCCGGCGCATCCTGACGCTGTCGCTGAAGCTGAGGCAGTCGCCGTGGTCGCACCAGGACCGACGCCTGCGGTTGGCGAACGTGTTCGTGTCACCAGCCGCCCCCGACTCGGACACACTCGCTGTCCGTGGTTCGTGCGCGGTCGAGTCGGAACCGTCGTGCGGGTCGATCGGGAGGCCAGCCTCGATGACCTCGAGGCGCATACCGACAAGCGCCGCCGCGAGCCCGTGTGCTGCGTCCAGTTCGACTCGGCCGAGTTGTGGGGGCCCACCGCGGAACATGCGTCGGTGCATGTCGATCTGATGGTGAGCTACCTCGCCGCCGCTGAGGAAGGAGCGCACCTATGAGCGAACAACATCACGGCCACGACGACCATGACGGCCACGACGACCATGTGCACGACGACGGGGTGGTGCACCGACCGATCCCGCCGTCACCGATCGAGCGCCGGGTCGCCGCGCTCGAAGAGATGCTCGTCGAGCAGGGTTATCTGACGAGTGCCGAGATCGACTCGTTCGTCCAACTGTACGAACACGACATCGGGCCGATGAACGGTGCCCGCGTCGTGGCTAGGGCCTGGAGCGATGACGCATACCGGGAGCGCCTGCTCGCCGATGGCACGGCGGCCATCGCCGAGCTCGGATTCGGTGGTCCTGAAGGTGACCTGGTGATCGTGCTGGAGAACACCGCCGAGTTGCATAACGTCGTCGTGTGCACACTGTGCTCGTGCTACCCCTGGCCAGTTCTGGGGCTGCCGCCCGAGTGGTACAAGAGCGCGCCGTATCGATCTCGCGTGGTGCGGGAGCCCCGCACGGTCCTCGCCGAGATGGGCTACGAGGTCGGCGACGAGATGGAAGTGCGGGTGTGGGACTCGAGCGCCGAGGCCAGGTATCTGGTGCTGCCCCGCCGACCGGCCGACACCGACGACCTAACGGAGGAGGAGTTGGCCGCGCTGGTGACGAGGGACGGCATGGTCGGCGTGGCCGAGCGATGACCGCAGGTGAGCGGACCGCGGGCGAGCGGGCCACAGGCGGAGCGGGCTCGGATCTCGCCGTCGATATCGCCCCCAGCGATCCGGTCGGTCCACCGCGCTTGAACGGCGAGCTGGTCTTCGAAGCCCCGTGGCAGGGGCGAGCCTTCGGCATCTGCATGGCGGTGTTGCAGCGCGAGCAGTTGGGTTGGGATGCCTTCCGCCGACACCTGGTCGCTGCCATCGAGGCAAGTCCTCAGGTGCCGTACTACGACTCGTTCGGCGTCGCGCTCGACGCGTTCTTCGCCGAGCGGAGCATCACCCCAGCCGCGCCC
>JBPCMH010000340.1:0-2552 GCA_051002495.1 Acidimicrobiales bacterium | reverse complement strand
GGTCGCACACAGCACCAAGCCGGTGGTCAGTGTCGGATGGCGGCGGGCGAACTCCTGGGCGACCGCACCGCCCATCGAATAGCCAACAACGATGACCTGATCGAACCCGAGGTGCCTCACCAGCGCGGCCGCGTCATCGGCCGTATCGGCGATAGTGAATGCGCCCTCGCGTCGTAGACCGCGGCCGTGCCCATGGTGATCGGGAGCGATGACGGTGTGTTCCGGCCACAACGCCTCATACACACCGGCCCAGTTGAGATCGGCCGTGGCGGTCCATCCGTGCAGGAGCAACACGGCGGTCGAACCAGGATCGCCTGGCAGCACGCGGGCCCACGTCGTTCCTCGTCCCGACAGCTCGAAGTTGCCGCCCTCTGGGAGTCGCTGGAGCGACTTCGGAGCGTGGGTGACCATGTAATGAATGTCGGATCTCCGGAGGGGTGCGTTAAGCATTTGGTTGTCCGGTCGCGGGTGATTTAGACCGGTATCGACCCCAGTGGGGGAAATACCCTGGGCACGTTCAGATGGTCACCAGTCGGGCGGCGGCCTCATGCCGGCTTCTGCTCAGGTCACATTCGATGGGACAATGGCTGCGTGACCGACGAGACCGAACGCGATGCAAGCACTGGCCTGTCTCCCAGCACGGGCTGGGCAGTACTCCACCTGTTCCTTCGGGTGGCCCCGAGCGCCGACGCCGAGGCGGTCCGAGCCGCGCTCAAGGGTGCAGCCGACGATGACCACCAAGCGGTCGTCTTCGCGCTTCTCGGCCACAAGGCCGACCTTGGTGTGATGCTGATCGGCCCCGACCTTTGGCACCTCCGCCGAGCGCAGACTGCGCTGACTGCAGCGGGCCTCGACCTCGTCGACAGCTACGTGTCGCTGACGGAGGTGTCGGAGTACGCCCAAGGCATGCCGGAGGAACACCTGCAGGCGAGGTTGTACCCGACCCTGCCGCCCGCGGGCATGAAGGCGATCTGCTTCTACCCGATGTCGAAGCGCCGCGACCCCGAGCAGAACTGGTTCGCCCTGCCCTTTGACGAGCGCAAGGAGCTCATGTACGAACACGGAGCGTCGGGCCGCAAGTTCCGGGGACGGGTCGTGCAACTGGTGACCGGCTCAACTGGCCTCGACGACTTTGAGTGGGGGGTCACCCTCTTTGGCGTACATCCGGATGACCTCAAGGAGGTCGTGTACACGATGCGCTTCGATCGAGCGTCGGCTCACTTCGCTGAGTTCGGCGAATTCGTCACCGGCATGATCGGCGACATCGACGAGGTGCTCGACCAGGTCGGCGTGCGCTAAGCGCTAGTGGAGATCGCCGCCGAGGTAGGCGGCCTGCACGGCTGGATCGTTCAGGAGCACCGAGGCCACGTCGGTCTTGACGACCTGACCGGTCTCAAGCACATACGCCCGGTGCGCGCGTTGTAGCGCCTGAGCCGCGTTCTGCTCGACCAGCAAGATCGTCGTGCCCTGCGAATTGATCTCGGTGATGATCTCGAAGATCTGCGACACGAGCATCGGGGCCAAGCCCATCGACGGCTCGTCGAGAAGGAGCACCCGCGGCCGGGCCATCAGCGCCCGTCCGATGGCGAGCATCTGTTGCTCACCGCCTGACAGCGTCCCTCCGAACTGCGAGCGTCGCTCAAGCAGACGGGGGAAGAGTTCATACACCCGCTCGTAGTCGTCGGTCGTCTCGCCCTTCTTCACGCCCCGGCGGCCGTACGCGCCCATCTCGAGGTTTTCCACGACGGTCATCCCGGGGAAGATCCCGCGTCCCTCAGGCGCTTGGCAGATCCCCATCTCGACTCGGCGATGCGCGGCGATGCCGTCGAGCGGTTCGCCGTCAAACGTGACGTGGCCACTCGAAATGGGGCGCACGCCGGACAACATCTTCAGCGTGGTGGTCTTGCCCGCGCCGTTGGCCCCGATCAAGGTCACGATTTCGCCCTCGTCGACGTCGAAGGAGATGCCCTTCAGTGCTTCGATCTTGCCGTAGTGCACGCGGATGTCGCGGACTTCAAGAAGCATCGCTTGGGGCTCCCAGGTAGGCCTCGATCACGCGAGGGTCGTTCTGGATCTCGGCCGGGAGGCCGTCGGCGATCTTCTGACCAAAGTCGAGCACCGCGACCCGATCGACGGCACCCATCACCAGCCCCATGTCATGTTCGATGAGCAGGATCGAAAACCCCTTGTCGCGGATGCTGCGGATGAGCTTGGTGAGCTCCTGCTTTTCGGCCGGGTTGAAGCCAGCGGCCGGCTCGTCGAGCAACAGCAACTTGGGACTGGTCGCCAACGCCCGAGCGATCTCCAGCCTCCGCTGGTCGCCGTACGGCAGGTTCTTGGCCAGCTCTTGGGCGCGGGCATCGATGCCCATGAAACTGAGGAGCTCGCGCGCCCGGGCCAGGCCGTCGCGCTCTTCGCGACGCTGGCGGGAGGTGCGCAAGAGCGCTCCGGGCACCGATGCCTTGTTGTGGGCATCAACACCGACGAGCACGTTCTCGATGGCCGTCATGTTCGAGAACAGCCGGATGTTCTGGAAGGTGCGGGCGACGCCG